>WJXE01000169.1 GCA_009665115.1 Nitrosopumilales archaeon | reverse complement strand
GACCAGCACTAGCTAGTGCTATTAGCAGAACTATCACCAGCGTAGAAATCCAGTAAATCGTACCTGCAGGTCGCAGATAACCGGAAGCCGCACCTACCACAAGCACGACAGCCGCTATAAGTAGTGTGGTAATCCAGCCTGATAGTAGCTTACCAGCGATAATAGCAGCCTTAGAAATGGGTGCTAGCAGGAGTTCCTTTATTGTAGAATCTTCCCACTCTCTTGCAGTAGCCAGTCCCGCGTTGACGATACCTGCCGTAGTTAATAGAAGTACCAGATTTGGGACCAGCTCGAACCTAAGGAGATCTATATCCTGACTTCGCAAATCTGTCTCTTTGACACGGATTTGGATGGGACTATTGTTTCCATTAATGGCGCTCTGACCAGCATAGAACATTGTAATAGCAGCCGGCAGAGAACGACGTAGGTCGTTCGTAAAATCAAGGTTTAGATTGTTGATATGAATGGTAACTGGGTCTGGTTTTTTAGCATTATAAGCAGCGTCAAAATTGCTAGGGATTGTTATAACTGCTGCCACCTTAACTTGCTTCAATGCATCCTCTGCCTTTTGTGGCGCTATAGTTATCATAGCTACCTTAAATGCACCAGAATCGCTAAGAATGTTAATAAGTTCTTGAGCATGAGGACCGCTATCTTGTACTACTAGCGCGACTGGGTTGCGTCCTACTGCCTGAGCTCCGAAATACAAGATAACCATAAATGCAATTGCTGGAAGAACAGTGGCGGCAATTGATGTTGGCTGCCGCAGCCATACGCTAATGTCCTTTCGTACGATAGCTAGGATCGGAAACAGGCTGTTCATCAATGCACAACTCCTCTTCCTCTACCATTGATAAGTGTAAGAGCACTTATGGCTACTATGACGGCAGCAAACCCTGCTAATATGAATCCATTAATTGCAGGGCTTGTAGAAGTAGTGGTAAAGTTATGAAAGGCATGTTGGAAGATGGCAATGCCGTAGTATACTGGTTGTAATTGAGTTATAGTTGCTGTGACCTGATCGCCCCAGATAGCTGGGCCGAAAGCACCACTTATGAAAAAGACTGGAATAGATAGACCTATGCTAAGTGGGATGACCGCTTGGCGACGACGGACTAGAGTACCTATAAGTGATCCCAAGGCAACGAATGTTATCATGAGTAACAAGACGAAAGCAAATAACTCATCCCAATGTTCTGGCCAGACACCAATAAGAAATACAATCACTATTATCATAACAACAACCGAAAGGGAATTGAGTAGAAGAGCACCAAGAATTTTACCAATTTGAATGGCCCAAAGGCTAGCCGGTGCGAGCATCAGTTCCTTTATTGTGCCTTTCTCGTATTCTCTGGCGGCGTTTGATCCTGCTTGAAGTAGTCCACCGAGCATGACGCTGACAACCATAAGGCTGACAACTAAATATTGGACATAGCCTGTGTCATGAGAATAGGTATCGACTTCATGAGCTCTAATTACTACTTGATTAGGAAAAGCATTGGCATAAAATGAGGTTATTGCCAATGGCACCGCTCTGCGTATATCGTTTGTAAAGTCTACTTCAAGGTTATTGAGAACAACTCGTAACTGTGCCTGTTTGCCTTGACGTAACAATGAGTCAAAGCTACCAGGCACAGTTACGATTGCTACAATCTGGCCTTTTTTCATCAGGTTCTGTGCATCGGTATTTGTAGTTTGTTGGATAATAAAAGAATGAGAGTGCTCCATTGCTGAGAGAAATTGTTGGGCGTATGGACCTTTGTCTTCGAGAACTATAGCGGTCGGAGCTTGACCACCAGTCAGAGCAAACAAAAGAAAAAGCAGAAGGAAGTTAATAGGAATAATAATACTTGTTACCATAAATGCTCGTTCAGTTAAGGAGCTTCGTATATCTTTTATCGCCATTACCCAGATAACAAGGAGGGAACGATATGCAGGGTAAATGTTCAATATGTTCATCTCTTACTCGCCTCTAATCTCTTAAGCCACTCCCAGTCAAACTCAAGAATATTTCTTCCAGATTTGGTTCTCTCTGCGAGATTTTCTTGATGTTTATCTCCTGGGTTACAAGTGTAATAAGCTGTCCTGTTAAAGAAAGTTCATCTCCGCTCATAGTTACCTTGAGTATTTTGTCCTTTTGAATTACTTCGCTTACACCAGGTAGGATACTAAGCTTTGCAGAAAGCTGTGGCGAAACGGATGATGCTGTTTCTATCTCCATGACGGTATCACCATATCTTCGTTTCAAGTCGATTGGGGTGCCTAAGGCAACTAACTTGCCATGATCGATAATAGCGATTCTATCACATAACGCGTTAGCCTCTTCCAAATAGTTCGTTGTTAGGAGAACAGTCTTGCCTTCCTTCTTCTTGAGATCAAGGATATAGTTCCAAATAGCTCTACGGCTCTGAACATCTACTCCCAATGTTGGCTCATCAAGGTACAGTAGCAAAGGATCATGAAGAAGTGCTCGTGCAAGGGCTAGTCTACGCTTCATACCCCCAGAGAAAGAACTAACACGACTATGACGGCGCTCATATAGCTGTACCAGGTTGAGCATGTCCGTTATCTTCCTGTCACGCTCAGACCTATGCACACCGTACAGCGTCGCATGGATAGACAAATTTGTCCAGGCATCGAGTTCTTCATATAGGGCAGTTTCCTGCGGCACTGAACCGAGAGCGGCGTATACGACTCTAGTATCGTGTATAATGTTGTGTCCAAGTACTTTTGCCTCACCAGAAGTAGGTTTTGACAATCCACTAATCATGTTGATGATTGTAGTTTTTCCAGATCCATTGGGTCCTAGCAGACCGAAAATCTCCCCGCTCCTCACTGTAAGTGAAAATCCATCTACAGCTGTAAAGTCTCCAAAACGCTTTGTCAACCTGTTCAGTTCAATTGCCGGGCCAGTATTTTCTGTCTGCTTCATAGAGTGTTGTGCCCTAGCGTGTTTGTCTGTCGCAGTAATACAGGACCAGCTAGACCTAGTTGCATCATAAAGCTAAGGTCATCACGAATTGCTTTGTGTTCTGCTCTCTTACCATCTTCAATTCGATATACGTGGATTGCATCGTAGGATATGCTACGTCCAGTTGGAGGAATAACAAAAAAGGTTCGTGTATGTTTGCCACTTGCATTTGCAGCTATTATCTCTTGTACATCATGGTGAAGACCAGTAAATATACCTCGCAGAGACTGGACAGCATCTATAGATGCATCCGGACTTCTAATCTTTGATCTATATGAGTATGAAAACCCTTGAGATGCAAGGTTGACATAATACGGGCTTGTAAGTTTGTTAACATCGCTCAAATCTACATTGTTTATGGTTTCGAAAGCTTGTCGAACTAGCCTTATGTTTTCTTGTATTGAGTTTGTTGTTTCTTTGTCCATTTTGTCTTCTCGACTCTTCTCCTTTACTGTTTCATTGCAGAAAGTTCGGGAACACTTTCATTGTTAGAATGCATCGCCTTCGATTGTGTCTGTCATGTTATTTATGGTTTAGTGAGCTACCATTGATATAATGAAATCTCGTGATAAGTATGACATATTTTCAGATATCCCGAAGGAGGCCGGTCGTGGAAAATAAGGGATCAAGAATGACCGAGGTAATTAAGGAAGCATCATTGAATCTAGCAAGCAAAGAGCTAACAATAGAAATGCTCCAAATTCGTCTGCTAGAATCCAACAGACACCCTATCCAATAAATTAGTAGCCGGATCCTTGTGTCCTGTTATGGGCCTTCATAATAGCTCAGGAGAATTAATTACTCTCCTGCGTGCAGTAGGTACAAAAAATATTCTGGCTCATTTAAATACAACCTTTTTCATATGCGAACCACATTTGCGGCAGCTTCTTTCACTGACGTTGCTACCACAGGCTAAACAGATATAGATCGGTTTTGTATTGAAGCCCGCACTACCACTGCTACTACTGCCATAGTAACCTCCTCTTTCCACATTAAACCCTTTTCTTTGAATGTAAAGGATTACCCCTATAAACATGAACACATTTAGCATAAAGCCTATTACGAAACCAAGGAAATACGTCGCCAACATACTTGCTACCATAATAGCAAAAGCAAACAGTAACCCACGTTTAACTAATTTACTGTTCTGCATGCTTATCCAACGTATATAGCAAGTTATAGAATAAAAATGGTCGCATCATCTATGAAACCAATGTAAAAAGTCTCTGATGAATGACCAGCGGGGACAGGTCCGATAACAACTGATCGAAACAGATTATCAGCACAGTACTTTAATATTATGACTTTTACAAGATACCTTGTTATTTATCCGATTTTCCAATTTTACATCAAAAATGAATCTCAAATTTCGAAATACAACAGCGACCTACGGAAGTCAAGTTATACAGGAACTACGATATACAATCGGTTCGTATCGTAGTTAAATAGGAATTACCGGTGCGGAAGATGAATCAAGAATTTCCAGAAGGTAGTTAGAACCTTTTTCTCATTAATTTGAAAATTTTGATATCCTCGTTTTTGACATCAATTTAAGCAGTAATCGCCTTCGACTTGAAAGATATGGTAGGATTATCATCACAACTGTTACACGGAGTGTAATGT
>WJXE01000168.1 GCA_009665115.1 Nitrosopumilales archaeon | reverse complement strand
CTCCTACTATAGGCCTATCCAAATCTTCATCTGTAAGACCCATTGCCTTATACATTGCCCGGTGCGGAGCCCTAGCTGGCCCTTCTATCGATTTCCTACTTGGTAATTTCGCCATTTGATTTTTTAAACCCTCAATTTGATATTTTAAGATTCTTAGCACCAATCATAACCAATACAAGTAAGATGCCGTAACCATAGCCCGCCTGTTGACAGGTGATATGGGTTATAAAAGAAAAACTATCGCAACACCTTTTTTAATATTTTACGTCGTGGTGCAGTCCTATTATCCTATTCCAGTGAAGCAACAATTTTTACTGCATCTATCCCTTCCATTTTAAAGAGAGTCTCGCACATTCCACATACTGCGTTGCCACTAGAAAGTTCATTAGCTGAAATTTCTTCGTTCAGATACTCACACTTTGGACAGCGAAAAGAAAAACTGACATCAAAGCTGTCTAGCTCGATTGTTTCACCCATAGTCTATCAATATGGACAATTTAATATATTTAGGGTTACCTAAAAGATAATTCAAGAAAAAATGGAGGGCAATTTCATGTTATTACGGATGCGATCGCCCGAGGAAGAACTAGTTAACACATAATAGTAAGTAGCGTGCCGTAATCAAACACGCGTGCGCAGATGTGGCAGAGTGGTCTTCTCACAGGTAGCAAGAAAGCTCGGGGAACACAAAAATGCGTCGGCCTTGAGTGAGTCTATTATATACATCTCTTGGATAATAGCCTGAAAGCAAGCCGATTCGCCCTCGGGCGATCAGGAGTTCAAATCTCCTCATCTGCGCCACTTTCTTCTACTCTCTGATTAATTTCTTAGCAGATTCCTTTCTGTGTTGCCGTTGTTCGAGTTTCTGACCGTGTTCGGTTCTTATTTGTCTATCAAGCCTCGATATTAATTCCTTGCATGCACTTACCGGATCATAACCCACCGCCTTTGCGTCGATTACACCTCTAGCAGCAATTAGTCTGGCTCTTACAGAATACTTGCGGGTCTTATGCTTGTCTGCGTAGATGATTACAGATTGGATATTCTCAAGTTTTCCATGAATCTTCTTCAAGAATCTGGCCATGTGTTCCTCGATTGTCCTCCGTGCTTCGCCATCCACATGCGCAATATGAATACTGGGTTCGTTTCGGTGGGGAAGAGTTATTTCCAGAGCATCTCTAGGAGTAACTATACCAATCGGTCGCTCGTCTCCGACAACAACGATTTCCTCGTTTCTTTTGAAACTTTCGACCAGCGTGTTCAGTTTGGTTCCTCTCTCGACTGAGATTGCTTTTCTCATAATATCCTTCACTTTGACGTCCCGAATAGCAGTCTCTGAGGTCAAGGCGCGTAGGCCACGGGATTTTCCAATTCTTTCTCTAGGTGTCGCAATGATCTTGGCTATCTCTAAAGCATTGATAATACCTGTCAGTACCCCGTTTGACTTTATTATCGGCAAACGTGAGATGTTATATCTGCGCATCTTAGCCAAAGCGTTAGCCAGCGTAGAATTTTCTTCAATGACTATAGCGCCAGACATGACCTCATCCACTGTCGCATGACCAAAATTCGCAGTAAGTGCTACGTCGGTTTCGCTAACGATGCTAATCAATTTTCCTTTTTCAACTACCGGCAACGCTCGATTGCCGGTAGTCACAATTAATTGGGTGCATTTTTCAATAGTATCGGTTGGACTCAGGATAGGCGTCTTTACAACGAGGTTTTTTAATTTTGATGAAGGCGTAGTATTAAGGTTGAGAAATTCCTTTGCAAATATCATTCCCACATATTTTCCGTCGTTATCAATTACTGGTAGTTGGTTAATGTTGTTTTCATGCATCACACTTAGCGCCTTTGCTGCTGTGTCATCTAATGACAATGCGAAAACTTTGTCTACCATAATATCAGAAATTTTCATAGTGGTATAACAAAAGATCCTCGGGATTACATTAAAAAACCTTCGCCCAGCTTTCTTAATATCATGAATCGACGACACCTAATCCTGGCCGTTGTAGCTTCAATAGCAGTTATTATTACAACTACCATAACCATTCTTTTAACTCCTGCGGAGACTACTATCCTGTTACCAGAACCTCGTACTAGTATCAGTGGCTCCGGTAGTAGTGTTGGTGTTGCGGGGGGGCCGGCTCCAAACAATGGGAGCAGCAGAGGCAGTGCTGCTGGTGGCGGAATTGGAATTAGTTCGATTGTGCAAAACATAGAATCCCCATCGGCCATAGATGTGTCAAAGGACGGGCGAATATTTTTTGCCGAAAAAACTGGGCAGATTATGGCGATGACTATTAACAATGGAAAACTTGCTGACCATTCAATCCTAAATATTGGAGCTGTGCAACTTGGAGAAGACGGTTTACTTGGCTTTGCCTTAAGCCCTAACTTTACTGAAAATCATTTGATGTATGCATATTACACATATGCAAATGGGAACAAAATATTCAACAGAGTCATAATGCTCAAAGAAATTGCCGACAAAGTTGTTGATTCGAAAGTGATTATTGATGCTATCCCAGCTGCGGAATTCAATAACGGCGGGAGAATAAAGTTTGGGCCTGACAACAAATTATATGTTTCAACAGGGGACGCAATGATGCCCAATCTTGCTCAGGATCTCAACTCACTTGCCGGTAAGATCTTACGAATTAATCCTGATGGAACTATCCCTCGTAATAACCCACTTTCAGGTTCGCCAGTTTATGCTTACGGCTTTCAAAATGTTCAGGGACTCGCATGGCATCCGAGAACAAATCGACTCTATGCACTCGACGAAAGTCGATCAGGCAACGATGAAATTAACATAATAAAACCTGGGGGGAATTATGGATGGCCAATAAATGAGTGTGCTCTCGGCAGCACTATTAGTAGTACTAGTAGTACCACGAGTAGTACCACTAGTAGTAGTGGTAGCGACAACAACTCCAACACAGCTAATATTCAGCATGGCGATGGTAAACTCGAGGACCCAGTAATATGTTTCAGTCCCGCTCTTGAACCCGGCGGCGCTATATTCGCTGCTTCAAACAGACTGGGGTATCAAAACGATCTAATCATCGCTAGTCTGAGGGGATACTTACGTGAGATTAACTTGGATTCCAACACTCAAAGTACTATATTGGAAGGCTACGGTAGACTAAGGGATATCATTGAAGCACCTGACGGCTCGCTTCTCGTTGCCACAAGCAATAAAGATGGATTCGGTATTCCAGGCCCGAATGACGACAAGATTTTAAGAATCAGATAACTCTATAATAGATGTAGTCATTGAGCAGTTAGATTTTGGACTCGAAGAAAAAATTCCGCGAAATGGATCGTAGTGAGCGTCTAAATTACTTGAGAAAGGAAGCAGATCTCTCGGAGAGGGACATTGATACCATCACAGACCCCAATGCGGCCTTTAGTTTTGACAATGCCAATCAGATGATTGAAAATGCGATTGGAATATTTTCACTTCCTCTTGGGATTGCAACAAAATTTGTGATAAACGGGAAGGAATACCTGATTCCAATGGTTATAGAAGAGCCCTCCGTAATTGCTGCCGCAAGCAATGCAGCGAAAATTGCAAGCCGAAGAGGGGGCTTTACGACAACCAACGTCGATGAAGCATTGATGATAGGTCAAGTGCAGCTAGTCTCCATACCACCGCTTCTCGCGGGGTCAACTATAAAGAAGATTTTAGATCACAAAAGCGAATTACTAAGCTTGGCAAATTCGAATAGTAGATCCGTTATAGCAAGAGATCTTCAGATCAAAGAGATAGAAGACAAAAGTCAAAATATGATGGGGAAGATGCTAATCGTAGAGTTACTTGTTGACACTAAAGATGCAATGGGCGCCAATGCAATAAATACAATGTGTGAGGCAATATCTCCAAGACTCGAAGTTTTAACAGGCGGCAGCGTCATTGTAAGGATACTTTCAAATTATTCGACTAGACGCCTCGTAAGATGCAAGGCGATATTTGCCAGAGATGAATTGGGAGGAGAGGCTATCGTAGACCGTATTTTATATGCATACGCTTTTGCGTATTCTGACCCGTATCGTGCAGTAACTCATAACAAAGGCATAATGAATGGTATAGATGCAGTAGCGTTGGCAACAGGACAGGACTTTCGCGCGATTGAAGCGGCAGCTCACGCGTATGCTGCCAGAGATGGGACGTACAGATCTATGACAAGGTGGTACAAGACAAATGATGGCGATTTGGCTGGTGAGCTAGAGTTACCTTTAGCAGTTGGTACTGTTGGCGGGGTAGTATCAGTTCATCCCATGACCAAACTTGCAATAAAGATTTTAGGTGTGAAAACAGCCAAGGAGCTTGCAGCAGTATTAGCTGCAGTCGGCCTCGCTCAAAATTTTGCTGCAATGAAAGCTTTGGTATCAGAAGGAATTCAGGCAGGTCATATGAGGCTGCACGCTAGAAATATTGCGGTGTTGGCAGGGGCCAGAGGCAATTTAATTAAGTTAGTAGCCCAAATGATTGCTGATGAGAAGAATGTGAACATACATAGGGCTAAGGAAATTATCGCCTTGATGACTGAGAAGAATCTTAATAATAATACCTACAATAATAATAAGTAAATATATGCCTCCCATCAACAGACTTTGCAATTGAGTTGTCTAGTATGCCTAC
>WJXE01000167.1 GCA_009665115.1 Nitrosopumilales archaeon | reverse complement strand
TCTTGGCTCCATCTGTTTTTCCGGAGTTTATCACTTTTTGAGCTACGATTTTGCCATGTGCTTCGTAAATTAATTGGCCTATTACAGTATATTGATTGGGTGCCACCACACTAGTATGATTATCGCTCGTGATTACAGTAGCATTTTGTGAAGTTGCTGATGCCACATTATCACCTTGCTGAATCAAGCACATACTGGTGATCATTATCGTGAGGGATAGCGCTGCCATAAAAGCGATTGAAAAACCGGTTCTGGATAATATTGTATTCGTTCTTTTCATTGTCCCATTTACATTTCTTTGTTCAAGATATAAGATTTTTTTATCCGGCACCATTAATCGCACCTCTGTAACATAACTTGTAGTATGAGAATAAGTCGCTACTAAATATACAAAAAAGATATTCTTGGGTGTGAGCCGAGACAGCTATTGGAGCTGCGACGATGTCATCTGCAGAGTATTCATATGCGGCCACCATCGTAGTGATTTTTATTGCCCATTCCCATCAGAAAGTAGTTCAAAGCACTGTATTATGTCTGTGAACCTAATCGGCTAATCTTAGATTCATAAGTTAGAGACACACCCGTATTCAAAGAAAGATATTCGTCTCTGTCATCTAGTGGGACGACTAAATGCCGCATGTCGATTTCCTATACCTGTAGATGCTAACTTCAGTATTCGCTCAAGCCACTACTGGGGAGGCATTAGCGGTATTATCGAGTGTGGTCCTTGTCCTGTCGGTGCCTTTTTTGGTGTTGGTGCCGCAGGTATCGCCGGTGTTGATGGTGATTGTGCGTTTGTGGGCAATCCTACTACCTGTACTCCTGTGACATTATGAACCAAGTGCTTCGTCAGATTGGGTGTTGACGCTATTCCTGGAGTATAGCATAGAAGTTGCGCCTCTATCTGGTTTAGTCCCTGCTGGATTCGACTTGTGCTGATTGCTGTCCACTTTGTATAGTCTGATACCCCTTTCGGACCCTGGGGTGATGCCCTGATATATCCATGTTGGTTTAGCTGTACTGCTACATTGCAATTTGTATGAGTTGCGTTTGAAGGGGCAGACGTCCCGCTGACTGCAATTAGACTTCCTGCTGGAACAGCCGGATTTTTGTCTGGATACTTTATTGATAACAGGCTTGCTGATCCGCTCCCAATGGCTCCTAGCCCTAGGAAGACTAACACTAGTACCGCGGCTGTTCCAACGGTGGTTTTTGCATTCATATATACTCTCAGCTCTTTCTTTCGCGGCGATATATTAGTTACCCAAACACTCACCTTGGGTCAAATAACCCGGGCTCGTCAGGGTTTGAAGACCGAGACATACGATCGAGAAGCCTACAGGTTAGTAATTATCGTTTCAGAACGATAATGACAAAAATAGAAGAGGCAGAATAAATTCTTCTACAAATATCTTATCAAGATAAATGCGATATTTTTGTTTGCCAATGTTTAGTATGATCTTGGACTATTATAAGGATAGTATGATCAAGTTTGAAGAAGGGTTTCAAAATAGAACTATTATTGCAATTGTGTGCACAATATTGTTAATGATTGGATCTTATTCAGTGGTATTGCAAAACGTAAGCGCAGATCAAAGCCCTCAAACTCGTTCCAAGTTAGGATATAATGACGGTTTTAAGAATGCAGGGTGTGATTTCAAACAGTGTCACGGTCATGGATATGATAGAATCGTTCCAACTGGTCATACAAATCCATACAATAATGGATATTCTAAGGGATATCAGGATGGGTGGAATAAAGCGAGCGGAGGTGCTGGAGGAAAAAGTCAGCAATCAATACACAATGGAACGAGCAACGTAAATGCTACTACCGCCAAAAGTCAGGAAGTTCCAAATAATAATGATGTCTGTGACCCAGTACATCAATTCTGTGCTATGACAACGGTTATCGGCTAGACTCCAGGTTACTGGTTCAAGGTTTCTTCTTCGGGAACAACATGGTCCTGTGTTGTATCATACGTACCTCTACTAGAAAACTAGCCTTCTTAAAATTTTATAGGATTGTAGGTCGAGATAGACGAGAGTAGAAATATTTCCTAAAAAATACGTGAATGAAATTGAGGAGTGATATTAATAACTTGACCAACCACTCTATACCACATTTTATTATAGGCGCAAACGAGACAACACGCGCTCTCACATACGGTTTGATTGTCAAGTCAACTCAACCACCTTATGCCATTTTTTTTATCCAACTTTACGTTCTATAAAATTAAAGTAACAAGAACAGTACAATGACTATCTTTAGTATCTTGTGAATATAATAAATGTAGCCTTAATTTGACATTCACGTTAAAATATCATAACTACCAGACAACGATTCGAAGCAAGTGGGAGATTCAATTACTGTAGTACTAGTTACGGCTTTATTCATCATAATAACGTTGTATATAGTCTCGACCGCGTTCTACAACGTTCTAAACTTTCCAGTCCAAGCCAAAAAACACTCAAGAATACCAAATAATAATGATATCATTTCTTCTAGTAAAAAAGAAAATGTCCAGACTGGAGCATCTCTTTCAAATATTACAACAGGAGGAGATAACTCATTTGTTGTGACAAATACGACGCAGAGTAGCAGTATTAGTCACAGTATAAGCAATCTTAAAAGTGCTGAAAAACTTGCCAATCAAGCGAAACATTTTGTCCAATCCAAATTGAGACAGGTTTTAGCAGAGACAATACCCCATCAGTATATAGTAGTCCTCAAAAATGGAGTAACAGAAAGTGCACAATCGATAGCGCAGCAGGCAGTAAGTAGGGGGGGAATTGTTCCGTTTGTCTATAACAATGCTATCAAAGGATTTGCAATTAAAATTGCAAGCAAACTAGTTCTGAATTCGATTTTATCAAATCCCTCAGTAGATTTTGTAGAACCAGATATCAAGGTACAAGCTTTCTCTCAGGCAGCATCCACTGGATATTCAAGGGTGGGTGGACCTTTAAGCAGTATAAATGGTTCTCATCCACGCGCTGTAAATGCAGGAATCGCAATAATAGATACTGGTATTGATTTTACCCACCCAGAACTCAATGTCTATAAACAAGTAAGCTTTGTTCCAGGAACGTCGACAGCCAATGATGATAACGGACATGGAACTGCAGTAGCAGGCATTGTCGCGGCCGAGGGCAATGTAGGCGCCGTCGGTATAGCTCCTGGTGCGAGATTATGGGCGATAAAAGTGCTCGATAAGAGTGGTACCGGTAGTATGTCTAGTATCATAGAAGGAATAGACTATGTGACTCAAAATGCTGGACAAATAGATGCGGCTAACCTTAGTTTCGGTTGCAAGTGTAATTCTTCTGCTCTTGACACAGCTATTAACAATTCTGTCGCTGCTGGTGTGACATTTGTGGTTGCAGCAGGAAATGCAGGAGAGGATGCATCATTATGGTCTCCTGCTAGCAACCCAAACGTTATTTCCGTAGCCGCTATGGCTGATAGCGATGGCAAGTGTGGTGGACTGGGACCTCCGACTAAATACGGACCAGACGATTCATTAGCTATCTTTAGCAACTTTGGAAGTAAAGTAACGATCGCCGCTCCGGGCGTGAATATACATACTACGTATATTGGCAGCGCTTACGCCACATTAAGCGGGACGAGTGTGGCCGCGCCGTTCGTGACTGGCGCTGCTGCGCTTTACCATTCTTTACATCCGACTGCATCCCCAGCACAAGTACGGAGTGCACTCGTATCTCTAGGAAGTACTGCATCAACGGTCTGTAATGGAGATGGTCATGGATATTTCAACAATCCACATGGTAATGAACCTTTACTGTACATCGGGAGCTTCGCACACGGCTAGCAGAAATAAGACCTTAATTAGTCGCGGCACGAAAACAGGAACTATGAAATACGTTTATTTTAGAGATCCAGGAAATGACACAGTGGTGGTGGATTTAATATGATACGATTTTTTCTACAAATAGGATCAATGGTTAACCAAAAGGCGTTATGTATAGTACCAGTTCTTCTGTTGTCTGTTACTCTCATCTTCGAATCTCAGCTGCATGTAATATATGCAGGAAATAATAGTATATCTTCGGGAAATCAAATAAACCCAATTGCTACTCGTAATAACACCGGTACCAACAATTCCACTTTGCAAATATCTACAGATAAGCTAACCTACGTTCCAGGAGAAACAGTCATTGTCACCATAAAAAACAACTTGAGGTTTCCATTAGAATTTCCTGATTCACTTCTAGGTTTGAACATTGAAAATGTCAAGACTGGACAAAAGGCAGGATTACTTGCAGCACAAGTGATATCTGAACTAAAACCAATGGAATCAAAAACATTTCAGTGGGACCAAAAGGACACTAATGCAAAACAAGTTGAGCCTGGAATTTACAAAGCTCAAACGTCATCTGTAAGAAACAATACTAGTAACAATACGCAACTATCTACTGCAAAAACCACTTTTACTATAAAGGCGTAGATAATAATAAAGACAATAATCTATTCTAGACGTACCTGAAACTCCCATGGCTTATTCTATGGCTTTCAGTATACATGATAGTTTTCTTCAAGCGGCAATATGGACTTAGAAAAGAGGATGAAGTAGATTGTGCCTTCGAAAAACCATGTGGTAATCCTGAGTGTCAACAATTGCATAACCCATATC
>WJXE01000166.1 GCA_009665115.1 Nitrosopumilales archaeon | reverse complement strand
GGTTGCTAGTCTAATTGCCTTTGGAGTAGTAGAAGGTTTTCTTCCACTCTCTCCTTTTTCTTGTTGTTGCTGCAGCACTTCTGTTTCATGACCTTCAGCTACTGGTAGTTGTTGCTGTTCTTTTGGCTGGACTTCTACAGGTAGCTCTTTATATTCTTCCAAACTCGCTGGGATGTTACTTTCATCTGACATAATCTAACCTATAATAGTAAATCAAGTAAGTTGTTCTTAAATATTCTGAGGAAAGTATCGCAACGACTCGTTTAGTGAAAACGCCTAACATGCGGCACCGAAGAACGAAATTCAAATACTTGAACACTAAAGTCGCGTCTATCAATCCTTGTGTCAGAAGATAAAAGTTCTTTTGTTCTTCTGTGTATTAATATTCACATCGGACTACGTCAAATGAAATGATTATACTCTCTGACAAGATAATCATCTATAAAGAATGACTATTCTACTAATCGCAAAAGGTTCTGCGCATTAAATGATAACAATATTCAAAATCACTGATAATAAGGCCATAAAGTTAGCCGAATGCAGCGTGCCTAGGATTATGATAATCTCTGGCCGGAACGGTGTTGGTAAGTCAACACTTCTTTTTGCTGTTAAGCAGAACATGATGGATAATGTCATGCGGAATGAAGATGTTATTTTCATTTCTCCACGTCAATGCTGTCCGAAACAAGAATAGACTCTGGCACGAATTGTCTAGGCTATGTATGCGAATATATTCGATGCATGAAATTAGTGCGCGCCAAAATAAAGTAATAAGTGCGGTGTTTAGATTACAAAATTATTATCGAATAAAATAAGACCAAATACTGTACTTGTGAAGAAGATGAGTTGATGAGGATTAGTGATATTAGACACACAGATCAGACATTTGGATTGAAGCACTTTCTCGGATAATTAACAATCGTTTAAGACAATTACCGATCCATTCAAAGTAATTGATCCAGATGATTCTCACCATGAATCTTTTGTCTCAAGGATTTAGCATTCTAATCAAGATAATTTTTCTACCGATGTGAATAAATTATACTATCAAGTCACATCTTGCGTCAAATTATCTTTAAATATTTAACGAAACATAATTCTGTTGATTCGAGCCCCCATAGAGTTGACGATGTAAACAAGTAAGAATATGGGGGGCTCGACTATGTTTACGTGCTCGACGTTATTATATTGAGATAGTTAGTTATATCGAGCTAGAACCACTCCGGGTGGTGGTTCAGAATCCACGGTTTAATGGGAAAGGTTTTTGTTTTATGGGAATAGGAGGTAAAAAGGCAGGACATCTTCCTGCAGATTTATACAATGAAGCAGGTCCTATTACAAAGCTTGAACCACCATCGGAAGAATCATTTGAAAAGAAAACAGATTTGATAGCTGACTGCTAGCCGTTGCGTTCAACAAACGAAGAACGGTCAATAGTAGCTTTTCTTTAGGCCGCAAGGATATGGAAGAGGAATTGTCTCATTGATTATCATAAATAAAATAGTAAATTCAGACCAAATAAGTGAAAAAAATTATATAAAGCCTGTTTATGATTTCTAATAACAACTGCTGACTAGTGTACTTATACTGTCAGAACTAAGATACTAGATGATCTTGATGAAATTGTAAAGCAATCAATACATCTAGCGGAATCCTCTACCACCTTATCTATTGTTTCAGTTAGCGGAGGAATGCAATTAGCATTCGACAAGTTCTTAGATTTGTACAAACAATTTTTGGTTATATACAGCAAAGGAAAAAAAGGCAAGGGGATAAGGTGCGTGACCAATATAGAAGGTAAGGAAAGTATTGAACTAGTGAAAACGTTCATAAATTTGGGTACGCAAATACGCCATGTCAAAAAACTAGCTTCAATGAATTTTGTAGTAGGAGATAAAGAAGTTATTGCCACTATAGAGAAAATGGAAGGAGGAAAGATGGTTCAAAGTCTACTAACCAGTAACGAACCCATGTACATCAAGCATTTTTACAGTATTTTTGAAGAATTATGGAATAAGGGCATAGATGCTAGAGATAGAATCAAGGTTGTAGAAGAAGGAGCAGTGGCTGATAGTATAGAGATTATTCCAAACCCCAAAGAAGGAATAAAGCATGCATGGGAGGTTATAAAATCAGCGAAAAAAGAGGTACTGATATTATTTTCTACAGCAAATGCTCTCCGCCGCCAAATAGAAATGGGTGCACTAACGTTGCTGAAGGAAGTATCAGAGAATCATCCTGGGAAGGTTAGAATCTTAATACCCGCTGATGACAAGATCGTACAAACAATAAAAGAAGTAAAGGAAACATGTCCTTATGTTAACATACGAACCATCGAAGAGAGTTTACAGACAAGAATCACAATAGTGCTAGCGGACCGAAAAGAATGCGTTATTGTTGAATCGATGGAAGATGCAAAAGCCAAATCAACTGACCCAGCTGGGTTGTCTACCTATTCTAACAGGGAGTCAATAGGTTCCTCATATGTTTCTATTTTCGAAAGTCTTTGGAACCAAACAGAGCTATATGAACAATTAAAAGAATCAAACAAACAGCTAGAGGAGGCTCATGAAAAGTTAAAGATTGATGGGAAGATGCAACAGGAATTCATAAATATAGCAGCTCACGAGTTACGAAATCCTGTTCAACCAATTCTTGGTTTGACTGAAATTCTTAGGTCTAAAATAAGAGCGGAGAAGGAAGAAGAAATTAGCGGCGAAAAGGATGATAATGACGATGATATCATGGATGTCATTATCAGAAATGCTACAAGACTAAAGCAACTCACAGAAGATATTTTAGATATTACAAGAATCGAAAATCAGGCATTAACACTCCACAAAGAACAGTTTTGTCTAAATGAAGTAATACTGCATGCTATTACAGATACTAGAAATCAGCTTGAAAAAGAACCAAGAGAAAATATAAGATTCATGTTAAATCCAGAACAGGGAATGGATGATTTAACAGTAGTAATTGCAGACAAACAGAGGATTACTCAAGTTATTTCTAACCTTCTAGACAACGCAGTTGAATTTACAAAGCAGGGAATTATCACTATTAGAACGGAAGAGAAGAAAGATAATAACAATAAAGAAGTAATTGTTAGTATAAAAGATACTGGAACTGGAATAACTCGAAAGGTATTACCTAGATTGTTTACAAAATTTGCTACCACATCACGGAAAGGTACTGGTCTAGGGTTGTATATCTGTAAAAATATTGTGGAAGCTCATGGCGGCAGGATATGGGGTGAAAATAATCCTGATGGTAAAGGAGCCGCATTTACAATTACCTTGCCGACTCCTGTACCCTCAATAACTTTACACTCCCCTATTCAGGACTAAATGGCCTTAGCTGACAGAACGGATGTATAACTATCAACACTTTTGTCTCATGGTAAAGGTGACTACACGGTAAGTACAATTCCTGCATGAGATGAGATGGGGGCTTAGGCCCAGGCGGCATAACTTTTGATCCCCACATGAAATTTTGGTTTACATCGGAAAGATAATTTCCTACAACAATAAGTTTGGAACATGCTGCCTCCGTTCTTCTGTGCAGGTGTAGTCTGGCCTAACGTAATAAAAAATGTTTCAGTCCGACTTTTTGAATCTGATTAACTCCTGTTTGAGCTTGCCCTGTTATATCACCATTCGACCGCTTTTGATATTGCGTTGTTTGAAGTTCTAGGCATTCTATTCAAAAGTGTCATTTTTTGTTTGAAACTAGGTAGATAATGTTTCGGGAAACGTTAATGCAACTCATGAATTGCGACTGAAAACGAAGCATGAGGATAAAGGAACTGCTGCAGCTGTTTGAACTCACATTAAAGACCACCTTAATTGATAATCATACAAAAGGAGCGTCAGCAGATTTGATTAGTAGACAGCATACAGTAAATGTAGAAGTACAAGATATTCGGCAACACTCAAGATCACCAACAGTAACAATAAAAAACCAGAGCTCTTTTTGATTCTATTATTCTTCTTACTGAATCTTCTACTGGTTTCATTCATAAGATAAAAATCACAGAATATTTTTATAGTACAAAAGTACTCAGTGTGTAATGTCTTTTGCTGAAATAATTTACCCTTCACCTGAAGATATTAATCAACATGTCACTACAGCATTGGCTAGTAACGAAAAAACGGGAGCGTCTACTATTGGTAGGATATCCAAAAAAATAGATTTCTTATTATGTAATTCATGCTTTTGGTGTGCATCATATCTTAACTTGAGAAGTGGTTTTGGCGTTATTGAATGTCCTTCCTGTAAAGAAAATACAATAGAACGGATGCCACTTTCTGCAAACGACGTTTACTTATTTGATTATAATCGAGTAACCGGAGTGATTCTCGAATTCTCAAATTGCAATAAAGGTAGTATAGTATCTTATAAATAGACAACATTAACAGGCCACTCGATGATCTGGCTACTTACCAGATGCAATTCTCTCTGAATAGGTCATCTTTCTTTTCAACCAATAAAGTTCGTGTGAGAGCGTTGTAATAATGAAGTTACAATACATAACGAAGAAAGCAGTTCCCACATAATGTTACTAACAACTGATATCACGATGTTCAGCACGGGTGTTGATTAGTAGCCTACAGAAAATTGGCTGAACATATTACTCTATTGAAGAGCGTATACCCGTTCTTGCCAGCAGTCCAAACAATAATCACCA
>WJXE01000165.1 GCA_009665115.1 Nitrosopumilales archaeon | reverse complement strand
ATACCTTTAGAGATATACAGTCCTAAACCTCTTCCTTGAAATGATTTTGACTCGAATTTATCAAATAATCTTGGAAATATCCGGTATTTTTTATAGTAAAAAAAACTTTTCGGTTATTATCACTATCACTATCACTATCATTATTATCATCTTCCTATTTCGTTCCAAGAGTTATAGATATATTTCAACCATCGTTCTTTGTGAATTTGAATTTAAACTTGAGCGCTTGTTTCCGCCTGAACCGACGGCGGCCATTACCATTCGCTCCTGTCTTCCATGATAATGTGATGTGCAGGGTCAAATTACTGAGCCTAGCTAAATAAATTCAGACAGCTAGATACAAAAAGACTAATATGAACTAAATAAGTTGCTTCTCCTTCTAAAAACGAAGGTTTCTAAGTATTGTATCTTGAATATTTCCTAAATTTGGAAAAATATCGTTATAGTTTCGTAGAATATTAAATTAGCACGCTTGGCTAAATCAATATTGGTTTATGTGTTCGATTATCGGGTACAAAGGTCAGTTAAACGTAGCGTCTGTATTAGTAGCTAGCCTCAAACGAATGGAGTACAGAGGTTATGATAGTGTAGGGATAGCCACAATAAATAATGGCAAGATCCTAGTTAAAAAGGACGTAGGCAAGGTAGCGGATGTCAACAAAAGTCTTGACTTGGGAAGAATGCCTGGCCACACGGGGATCGGACACACTAGATGGGCCACTCATGGCGGTGTTACTTACAAAAATGCTCATCCTCATTATGGTTGCACAGACAGGATAGCCATTGTACACAATGGGATTATCGAAAATTATAAAGAGCTTAGAGAAGAGCTTATTTTCTTAGGTCATACTTTTATAAGCGATACCGATAGTGAGGTAATCGCACATCTTCTTGAAAGGTATTATTCTGGGCAAAAAAATATAAAGAAAACTGTCATTGAGACTTGCAGAAGACTAAAAGGAACTTATGCATTTGTGGCAGCATTTGAGGACGGCACCATATGTGGTTCGAGATACGATGAGCCTCTCATAATTGGTTCAGTTAACAATGGATATTTCATCTCAAGTGATGTTCTAGGATTTCTAGAATACACAGACAAAGCTATTTTCCTTGACAATAGAGACATCGTGATCGTTGATTCAGAAACTTGCCATATTTTTGATCTGGACGGAAACACTGTGAATCGGGCAATCACCAAAGTAGCTTGGGAATTAGCCGCAATAGACAAAGGAAAATACGCACATCATACCCTCAAAGAAATTCATGAACAACCCAACATAGTTCAAAAAGCAGGAACCCAAAATTTAGAGAAGATAGAAGAGTTCTGTAATATCATAATGAATTCTAAAGCTTTATTCCTTGTAGGTAGCGGAACAAGTTATCATTCCGCTCTGATTGCCAAACATATTTTGTCAAAATTTGCAAAAATTCGCGCCGAGGCTATCATATCAAGCGAGTTTCAGTATACGTTCGATGATATTGACAATACTTCAGCCATAATTGCCATTTCTCAGAGTGGCGAAACAGCAGACGTTTTGCAATCTGTAAAGGCTGCAAAGCAAATGGGAGCTAGAATACTTTCTATTGTCAACAATCCAACTTCATCCCTAGCCAGAATTAGCGACTCGTCTTTGAGCATAGACTGTGGACCTGAAATAGGAGTAGCAGCAACCAAAAGTTTCACGGCTCAATTGTCTCTAATTTATACCATAGTGGATAGGTTATGCAATGGTTGCCTAGACTTTGAGGCGAATAAAGCATTTCTTGTTGGTGCACTTCGACAAGTACTAGACACTGAAAATCAAATCCACAGTATTGCAGAGGGACTGCGAGATGCAAGAGATATTTATATCATCGGTAGATCTATCCATTATGCTATCGCGCTAGAAGGCGCGTTAAAAATAAAAGAACTGGCTTATGTCCATACAGAAGGCATTGCAGCTGGCGAATTGAAACATGGCCCACTAGCATTAATTGATAGAAACAGTTACGTACTATTAGTAAACCCTAACGATATCGCTTCTGAAGATAACATTGCTAGTGCTTACGAAATAAAAGCAAGAGGAGCTAAGATAATCGGTATTTCTGATAGGCCAAATAATGTATATGATATATTTATCAAGATTCCATCTGTGAAGAGTACTTTCTACCCTATTATCGAAGTATTGCCCTTTCAGATTCTAGCATATTATTTGGCGCTTGCAAAGAATGCAGATCCCGATTATCCACGCAACCTTGCTAAGTCAGTTACAGTAAAGTGAGGGTAAGGGCGCATGTATGACAGCAGCAGCAACAGCCGTTGTGTTATTTGAAATGGGCATTATTTACACTAAAGTAGCCGCAAGTATAACAGCCGTAGCCATTGTGTTGTTTGAAATAATACCCATGTCAACTATTCTCATTGTTAGTGTAATAATACTTCAACAAGAAAAACACATAATTTATCCAATAATGACAACAATAGGGGAGGAAGACGAACATATTATCGCTACTCCTTCGTATGGATTATTCTTACTATCGGATAGTAAGTCAACCAACTTCAAGAAGGATCTATATGAAGAAGCAAATGGAAAATATCTCCCATCATTAACTAATAAATCTAGAACTAACACTAAAAGAATTTTAATTGTAGATGATGAGCCGGATATAACGCTTTGTTTCAAGATGACACTAGAGGATAATGGGTTCAAAGAACAAGTTGACGCATATAATGACCCAGGTATTGCATTGAGTGCTTTCAGTCCCGGTTCATACGCTCTCTTGCTATTAGATATCGCAATGCCAACAATCAACGGACTTGCACTATATGAAAAAATCAGAAAAATAGATAGTAAAATTAAGGTATTGTTTATAACGGCCTTTGACGTCGATTATGAAGTTTTAAGGAAGTTATATCCAAGCAATGAATATGAGGATGTATTAGCCACAATATTTTCCAGCGAAGGATGTTTTATCAAAAAACCAATCGATACGGATGATTTGGTAAGAAGGGTAAATAAAGAAGTATTTAATTACTTCAGGTAATACGGTTCTTCTCCGGCCTGGATAAATACGACAAATAGGGCAATTTCATACAACCAAGTAGTCATATGGAATTATTTAACCGTGTTTTGTTTCGAGCTCAACATTTTGTTTACACGTTTTATCAACTCATCGCCTTCAATTGGCTTATGAATAAATCCGGATATACTTAGATTTGAAAGTTCGTCTTTAAACAATTCGGCATACTCTTCAAATGCTGTTATAAAACAGACCTTTGCTTTTTTGTTTATCTGCATTATTTCCTTGAAGATTTGAAAGCCATTCATATTTGGCATAATGATATCTATTAGAAATAGATCATATCGACGTACCTTAATGATCTCCAATGCTATAAGCGGATTATTAAATAACTCTACTCTAAATCCATTCTCTTCTAAAATGAACTTTAATGCTAAGCCAACTTCTACTTCATCATCTAGTATGCAAATTGTTTTCTTCCTTTGGTAGTCTCTTAATTCTGGTTGATTGTGATGTTGGTGTATCGTGTAGATAATATCTATGCTTAAGATATAGAACAGCATTAGTACGCCCGACATCCATTATCTTTCTATCAGCAATCAACAGAGGAACAATATCACATATTAACGAATCACATCTGTGGGAGGGCGACATCAATAATTAATTTAAAGTGCCAAACAAGATCAACACATATTTTTAGTATTTGCTATAAATGAGTTGCGATTACATTTCTACATTTAATTCAGATGCTGTTCGTCAACGGGAGACTAAATGTGAATTTGGCTCCCTTGTCTCCATTTGCGTTATTTTCTGCCCACATCTTTCCACCATGAGCCTCGATTATGCTTTTCGATATGAAAAGCCCAAGTCCAGTACCACTAGTAGATTTTGTAACAAATTTTGTAAACAGCCTAGGTAATATTTCAGGATCTATACCAGTACCAGCATCCTTTATGCTAACAATAACCTCTTGGTTTTGTTTATTTTGGACTGTAATAGATATTGTTCCTTCATTAGTGAATTTAACAGAATTACTTAATAGGTTAGAAATAACTTGGGTTAACCTAGCCTTATCTGCTTCTATAACAACATCCTTGTCTTTATTTTTGTATATTAATTTAGCATCTGACTTTTCAAAAAGATTTCTATAATCTTTTATGACATCTAATATCACTCGATTTAAATTGAATTGTTCTTTATTCAATCCAAGTGATTTACTTTCAATTTTTGCAACATCCAAAATATCATTCGTAAGCCGTTGTAATCTTTTTGCGTTCCTAATAGTAACTTCCAATAATTCCCTTTGTTTGACATCCTTTACTTGAGAGTATAGAATTTCTGTTAACCCAAGTATCGGCTGTATTGGTGTTTTTAATTCATGAGCTGCTATATTGATAAATTCATCTTTTAATCGATCTTTGTACTTGAGTTCCTCGTTTGCTACTTCAAGTTTCTTTGTTAATTCGTCTTGTTTTATGGTAGAGCTTCTTATAGAACCCACCATGGAATTAAATGACTCACTAAGAACAGAAAGTTCGTCACTACCTTTCTGTTCTACCGATACGTCAAGGTTTCCCTTTTTTATTTCAGATGTCGCTTGAGTTAGAACGAATATTGGTTTCAGCATTCTTGCAACAAGATACAAGATTAATACTAGAATACCGACGATCAGGATTGCAAAAAGGATTTGCAGAAACATTACGTT
>WJXE01000164.1 GCA_009665115.1 Nitrosopumilales archaeon | reverse complement strand
TTCTATGAAGATATTGCAAAAAAGGTAATCAACATTTGTCATGAAAGTGATGTCTATGTTACTACAGGGGTTCTATTGAGAGTAATAGTACAAGCCTCTAAAGCAGTTGATAAATACTTTGAAAAATGCAAAACTTTGGTGAGATTATTGTAATACATGCCATATGCCGTATGATATCCGCAAAATAGTTGCTATTTTTCTCTTCCCATCTAACAACAAAAAAGGTCAACCTAAACATAATTTAAGGGCAGAGATTTCATACCTAGGTGATCCATGAAATTAATCAAATCAAGGAAATTGTTCGATGGTGTCGATGAAAAAGAGAATCTGCTAATAGGATTTGAGGGCGATGAAATAAAATATGTTGGGAGCAAGAAACCTGAAGAAGAAAGAGATAGCGAGATAATTCAAGAAGGCGATGACATAGTCGTCACTCCAGCATTCATAGATTCACATAGTCATATTGGGATGGTAAGATCAGGTGAGCCAGGGAATGAGGAGGAATCTAACGAACAAATGAATTCGGTGTATCCTTTGGTAAATGCATTGCACAGTATTTACATGGATGATCCATCCTTTGCTGAATCAGTCGAGAGTGGTGTTCTCTATTCTACAGTACTACCAGGCAGCGGAAATATCATCGGAGGAAAAGCAGTTCTGATACGTAATTTTGTTCAGGATATTGAACAGGCATATATCATGGATGTTGGAATCAAAGCGGCATTAGGATATAATCCGCGTAGTACCATGGAGTGGAAGGGTAATAGGCCGTCAACACGGATGGGTGCTGTAGCAATGCTGCGTGAGAACTTCATTAAAGCGAGAAAAATGCAAGCACTTCTGCAAAAAGAAAAGAAAGTCATAGATGAAGTAGAGCCAATTACAGAGGTATTCATGGATATACTCTCAGGCAGGTTCAAAATGATGTTCCATGTTCATAAAGAAGATGACATTATGGTACTAATTCAACTAGTAAAGGAATTTGGAATAAAAGCTATTGCAAATCACTGCTGTGATGTACACAGGGAAGAAGTTTTTGTAGCCTTAAAAGCATCCTCAATACCAATTATCTACGGTCCTATGGATGCATTTCCATACAAGGTAGAATTGAAGCATGAAAGTTGGAGAAATGCAGAAAAATTATTGAAATCTGGCGCAAAATTCTCTGTTATGAGCGACCACCCTGTTATCCTACAAAGAAATATCCTTTACAGCCTAAGGCATATGCTGCGGTTTGGTTTATCTAAAGCTAATGCAATATCTAAAATCACTAAAGATGCTGCAGAAATTACAGGTCTTAAAAATATAGGACAGATCAAACCAGGCTTTAAAGCATCACTAGTTGTTTGGAATGGAGATCCTTTTTCCCTATCTAGTCATCCTATACTAGTTATTGGAGAGGGAAGAACAGTCTATGATCAACGATAAAGAGCTAGGAATAATGTACGAGGAAGCTACTGCCTGAAGGATAAGTGCTATAACAGCACGAGATTTGTCCTGACGCTGCGACGGCATATAGCGTCAGAATCTTACACCGGAATTAGTGCGTTCTATCATTAAGTGCGTGAACAGCCTGTCCTATTGTACTCGTCAAATTTATCCAGCGCATCCGATTTCGGATTTATTAATCATTTATCAAGATAAATAAAGAAGTTTCGCACCTATTAATCCTCTATTAGATGAAATTTCTCGAAAAGGCCATTTACGATCGAAATACGCCTGGCATTCTTATGAGCTTTGTTGGAAAATAGTTTACCGGAGTATGAAGAAAAGAAGCTTTTCTCTATTATGTTGTATAATATCCTCGAATAAGTGGTAATTTGATTTCTTTTTTTATTGCAGACATTGTTTGGAGGAAACCCTGTCATAATGACATTAGCAGAATGACAGGCAAGGCTACTCTGACTAATATAAAGCCATTTGGATAGATCCCTTAAATACACTACTGTCAATAAATAAAAAGGTGGCATTCTATTGCCAAGAACCAGTGGAAGTCGCAAGAAAAAGGAAATTGCTAAGAAGATAAAGAAGTGGTTAGCTGAGGAAGGGTTTCAAGCCAGTAAAGTTCAGGACACAAACACAGATTTCCATTTTCAAATACAAAATCCAAACATGAGTATAATCATAGACAAACGAAAGATCGATTGTGTTACTTTAGTAACCTATATGGGCTTTCCAGAGATAGACCAAAGAATGCTATCGTATCTGAGTAAAGAAGGCAAAAAGTTCTTCTGGAACTTAGAATATGCTTTAAATCAACTGAATGTAATGTATAACATACATCCAAGTATAGAGAAAGTAGAACGGATTGACATAACTAAAATAATTTATTTTGATGGTTTGACTAAACACACATTTTTCAGTTCGCTGTTCGATATTCAGAGGGGAATGCATTGTGTAAATATACAATATCAATGGTTGAGTGAGCAGGGATTTCAATGAGATACGTGCCACGTTTCGACAATTTACTCGTATTCCACACAATCGACAGTGTATGATGTATTTGTACGTATAATGTATGTGTATAAAAATAAGAGCTCACTAGATACACATAAAGAAGATGAGCAAAGAAACCGAAAGAGATGAAATTAAGGATGAAAGTCATGAATTAGGAGATGGGGCGTAGTACGAATCAGAAGGCGAAAATGTGGAGGAATAAAATTGAAAAGTTTCAATGTTTGAATGTATACCAAATCGTCTTATCTCACTTCTACCTTGTAGAAGTTTGCACTACTTTTCTCTTCTTCCCTAATTCTTTCTTGTTATCTTTAATCTCGAATCCGTTCTGGATAGGGCACCCAGTGGATACACCTTTCTAGTGAGTTATTATAGAGATGAGGACCGAGTTAATAGTCGCATTCTTTGGGAAATTGTTCTCTCCAATTTCTCTCCGGTTAACGTTTGTCCATGGCTCTGCGTATTCCAGTTACCTTCGAGTAGATCTGGTTACATTTTTGATAACATTTACCTAGTCTGTCGAAAACACTCCTTAAAACACTCTTCACTTCTACCCTTCAGAATAGCCAAAGCTAACCCGCCCCAATATTCTTTGTAACAACTGAGCACTAGAGCAAGAAGAAAAATGGCAGCCTTTCTAGGAGCATTGACTAGGTTAGTAGTTTTCTCTAGATCTGCAGACATAAACTCCTTACCTTAATAACTGACTTGTAGTAGAGAAGTTTTAAAGGACCTAAGACCAATCATGTTAGTTTGCTAGGACTATTTATGGGGAGTCATAGTCCGAGTCAACTTTGGCTTATAGCTAGATGATACTAAGCTTATGACCGAAGGGCTCACACGCAATGTTTTATCATATCGTTGAAGGTCAACCTACGCGATTAGGAGAACCAACTAATTTTAAATTCCGTCTTATTCCTTAGACTTAGGAAAAGACAACAACTCGATAATTAACCATTCTCGACTTGGTCCCTAAGCAAGAGCTGTGTTTACAGCACTTACAAAATTACCAATTGTAACAGGTTTTTTTATAATATCATCTGTGGTCTTTACATCAGGTAATATACTTATAAGCTCCGGTACAGCATCTAATGCAGATACAAAGAGTATCTTGATATTTCTATTAATTGCCTTCAATCTATAATATAGCTGTAATCCGTTGAGGCCAGGCATTCTTATATCTAAAATAGCCAGATCATAATGAGACGGATTTACCGTGGCAAAGTGTGTCAATGCTTCCATAGGATCCGCAAATGCTTCAACATTAAAGCCTTCAGAAGCTAAGCCTGTCTTGAAAGTGTAGAGAATGTCTTCTTCGTCGTCTACTAACAATATAGTTGGAGTATGTCTTCCATCCTGCTTCCTCTCAGACTGGCTAAAAGTACTCCTATCGGTGTGTTGCAAAAAGAATACAGGATACTTGTTAAATCCCTCTTGCTGGTCTTCCGATCTTAACATCTCCTCGAAATGATAATAATTTTCTTCAAGGGAAGTAAGCAAAGAAAAGGATCGTATGACTTTATGTAGGCCATCTCCTATCGCTAACCCATTTGGTGATGCCTTCGAGTTTATCTTTGCACACATATTCATAGTGGGACCGAACAAATCATCGCTTTGAGATGTAGTTGATCTAGCAACTTCTACTCTACCATAATCAGCGCTAATTCTGTAGCTAAGAGAGGGTAATTCTTCTTCATGCAACTTTTCATTTATTGTATCACGAGCTTCTATCATCGTTATACAACATTCGATCACATCTTTAAACGAAGACTTGTTAGAAGAATCTGATGTTTTGGGATAATAGAAGATCAAACAATCGCCAACATTTTTTATTACCTTGGCTCCAAAGTTTTTCGCTATTGCCGCCATCGTGTTAAGGAAAATCCCATAGTATTTCCTAACTTTTTCTGGATTATTAATACTCGAAGTAATCCTTGTAGACTCGACTATATCAACAAAACAAACACAACAATTTTGCGATCTAATGAAAGATACTTCCTCAGTCTCAGCAGCTTGACTATTTTGATCCGAAGGATTTGGATAATTAGTTGGAGATTCATTTGCTGCTGGCATATCCTTCAAGAACAAGAAGGAGCTAGTGTTATTTAAGCGATTGAATTTCTATCGAATGATAAAAAATTGGAACCTGATCTGGAGTAGACAGACATTATGAACTCGATCAGGCTCACTTAAGGTCGATGGTCCAGTGTAGCATACTGGCAAAGGACCAACATCTAACTTAGTCTAGTCCACAGGTGATGAT
>WJXE01000163.1 GCA_009665115.1 Nitrosopumilales archaeon | reverse complement strand
GGTCAATATAAAATGAGGGTCCTTGTAGTAGATAATTATGATTCTTTCGTATATAATATTGCGCAACGACTAGGCGAATTAAAGACCGAACCGACAGTCATTCGAAATGAGAAGGTTACCGTTAATTCGGTCAAAATTATGGATCCTGATGCGATAGTCATTTCTCCTGGCCCAGGCCACCCCGCAGACAGGAGATACTTTGGCGTATGTACTGACATTATAGCTGAGCTTGGACCACAAATACCCATCCTTGGAGTCTGCCTTGGACACCAAGGAATAGTCCACGCATTCGGCGGGAAAGTAGTCAATGCCAGAAAAGTCAGACACGGAAAAACAAGTATTATTCAATACAACTCAGGAAGACTTTTTGATCAGGTAAGCAACCCATTTAAGGCAACTCGCTACCATTCTTTGGTGGCTGATAAGAAAATTCCCCCTTGTCTGGAAGTTACAGCAACGGCGCTTGACGATGGTGAAATTATGGCGATCAGACACAGACAATACTTGATAGAAGGGGTACAATTCCATCCCGAATCTGTTTTAACGGAACAAGGACCGAAAATTCTTCTCAATTTCATCTCTATGGTGAAGAGATGAGTGAACGGAGAGACATTCACCGATCTGCGCCCCATGGTCCGGAAACTAGTGTCTAGAATTAATCTATCTGAAGACGAAATCCGCAAATCAATGAATCTGATTCTTGGAGGCGACGCTTCGGAGTCGTCTATTGCCTCATTCTTGGTCGCGCTTCGGATGAAGGGCGAATCGCCTAAGGAAATTACGACGATACTTCAGGCTGTCAAGAGGAATGCCATTAAGATTACACCAAACATCACCGGCGAATTGATTGATACATGCGGGACCGGAGGTGATAAGATAAAATCATTCAACATCAGTACCGCTGCTGCGCTCATAGCGTGCGCAGCAGGCTGTAAAGTAGCAAAACACGGAAATAGGTCTGTCTCGGGATTCTGTGGCAGTGCAGATTTTTTAGAATTTATTGGAATGGACTTGGATACTTCTCCTGATATCGTATGTGAGGCCATCGAGAATATAGGTTTTGGTTTTCTTTATGCTGCAAAATTCCATCCGGCGATGCGCAATGTCGCGTCTGCAAGAGAATCCATAGGCATAAGAACTGCTTTTAATATTGTGGGACCATTAAGCAATCCCTGCACAAATCTTTCCGGTCAACTTATAGGAGTTTATGAGCCCGCATTACTCGAAACAGTTGCTGTTGCAATGCAAAATTCTGAGCTTGATGAACTTATGGTCGTACATTCTTACGATGGTTTTGATGAGCTTTCCAACACCTGTGAAAACGATATTATCTGGATAGTCGACAAAAAAATTCAACGATTTCGATTTCATCCAAAGGATGTAAATGTATTAGTTGCTAAGCCAGAACAACTGTTAATACATTCTGGACAAGAATCAATAAGAGATACACTCCGAGTTATATATGGCCTCGCTAGCCCCGAAAAAGAAGACATAGCCGCGCTGAACGCTGCGGCCGCGCTAGTGATCGGGAAAATTGCGAAGGATCTAAAAGAAGGCGTCGAGATCGCACGAGCAGCGGTAAAGGCTGGTACCCCCCAAAAAAAACTATCAGAATTAATACATTTATGTGGTAACAAGGATAAATTAATTGAAGCTGAACAAGCGTTCCTTATGATATAGTATATTTCTCTATATCATAACTGAGCTGCTTTAAGTATCAGTTTTCTGTCGTGCTCGATCAAAATTCCTGCTATTGTGATAGCCTTTCCCGAGAACATTTATTTCAGTCGGTTCCTAATGAAGGAATGAAAAAAGAAAAGAACGTTATAATTGATATAACTAGTGTGATAGATATAATATGAATCAGTATCGTATTCACAGGTGTTGGATAACAAAAATAAAAATTGGAGTAGACGAACATTCCATCCTACCCCTTCTACTTGACATGCAAACAAATAGTTCCTACTAAGCGCCTTTGTTACTTCCTCTTGCTGGTCGATTTTGCTTTTACTTTTGCGGTTCTTGTAGTTGGTTTCTTGCTAGCTGCTTTTGCCTTAGCAATTTTTTTGCCACCACCGCCTATCTTGAACATCTTTGTACCACATACGGTGCATATTCCTGAGATAGCGCCTTGACCGTTTTTCATAGTTACCTGCTTTTCATCTTTCATATCTCGTTTTGCTTTACATTTCACACAATAAGCTTGTGTTGCCAACTTGACATAAATCCTCGTGCTTGAATATAAGAATAGCTGTATTTTGGTTTCTTACGGGGACAAAATCTAACTGTATTGTGCGCATTATGAGAAATCTTCATTCCAATTATTGACGAAGAGGTGTCATTCGAGATTCAATTCAGTTCTACCTGGTTTCCGACCTTTGTAAGAAAGATATGTCCGAGGAACTTGACCCAAGAATAGGACTGTCACATTGCTTTTCCAGTATATTTTTATGTCATGGCTTCCCTCCCATATGTAGCAAGGTAAGCGACCCGGTTTGAGCTCTGTAGATCAAAATCCAGTTCACGATCTAGAATCACTGAACTGGGATGACTTACTGTCTCTGAAACGTAGTCAGCTTAACCAGATAAAGGACTTGACCGACAAAATTATCGATATCGAAAAAAATCGATTTCGTCTGATAAATGAGAATATCCAGCAAGAGAAAAATAAACTCGTTAACATGACAACAAGATTGGCCCAAATTCGGACAGAAATGAATTCTAACAACTCTCAATTACTTACGATTAGTGAAAAAATTTCAAAGTCCAAAAATTTTGTTAGTATAATGGGAAATCGACTTCCCTCCGACAATGAAGTTGATCTGGTTAGGATTCTTGAGTCAAGCCAGAAATTAGTTGATGAAAAAAGGTACAAGAATGAACGACAAAAGAATGAAGCCTTATCCGTAATGAACGATGCTTCAATGAAGCTTGAAGCAATAAAAGCCATACGCGCCGTGAACGAACAGTTAATAGATCTCAAGGCACAAGCTGAAGAGATTAAAAAAACACTGAAAATTCTTGAGGACGAAGGCACTACGCTACAGACCCAAATTGCTGATACTCACAATAAAATAGACAAACTATTTGTGTCTAAACGACAGCAAGCTGCGGAACACCAAAGCTGCCTTAAGGATTATGACGAATTCCTTTCGACTTTAGATAGCGTAAATTCGCGTCTTGATGCTATGGCACAGTGGAGGAAAAGGCAGCGTCAGGAATATGGTTATCGACCTGGAGACGATGCCCTGTTCAAAGTTAAGGAATCTGCAAAGAAGAAGTTTGAGGCTGGTGCCAAATTAAGCTTCGAAGAGCTAAAGTTGCTGTACGATGAAGACAAGTCGAGTGAAGGATGAATGTCCTACCGAATCGCCAAACGGCAATGCTAGAAGTAGGATGTCTATGTATGATCCTGAATGTCAAGACATAAATCAGGTTCAAAGCCGAAACACACGATATACTGCTCACTACTTCTTTGTCTACTTGCTTTGGGCTTATTAATATAAACTCGTTGAAAGTGATTTTTCAATTCCTCCTTCAATCCATTAAGTAACTCTCCTTCGAAAACTTTGAAAACTGAGGCGCCGCGTCTTTTCAGTATCTTAATAGCCGCAGCCAAGGCACTCCTTGTGAGGGAGATTTGTCGACTATGATCCAAGTCCCATATACCGCTTACGTTTGGAGACAGATCTGATAAAACTATATCTGCCCTACCCCCGATTAATTTGAGAACTGTATCTATTATTTTAGCATCATCGATGCTACCCCGCAAAATCGTGACGCCTTCCAATGGCTGTACTTGCTTGGTATCTATCCCGACCACCAAGCTGTCAACACCAATTTGTTGTTTTGCTACTTGAAGCCACCCTCCCGGTGCGGAGCCCAGATCCACTACAGCGTGTCGTGGCCTAAAAATACCGTAAGAGCGGTTTAGCTGAAGGAGTTTGTATGCAGATCTACTACGATAGCCCGCATTTTTCGCGAGCTTTCGATAATAATCTCTTGTTGCATCTGTCAACTTCATCCTTTATGCCATCTCTGTAACAAAAAAGAGTGGCGAGGTATACTACATAATTCAACTGAGCCGAACATAACACAATTTCACAACATGTGTCCACATGAGTAATAAACCTCGCATCCTATACACCCGCTATTGTATAAGCCCTATATGCGTATCTATCTAGTTAGCATTAACATGGTATGTCATAATGCATTATTATAACGGTCTGCCATAGTCTAAGGCTTTTCAGACTTGATTACACTTATAGGCATTCTGTTCCATCCGAGGGAAGTGTTCCACCCTGCTCCTTGTGGGTCTTCAACATATTTTCCATCAAAATGGTGGCACTAATTAATTTATAAAACGTTTTTCTTCCTTGGTCTGTCACCATGCTCCATAAAGTCTGCAATAGTAATGATTTAATAGATAATTCCATGTTCAACCTCTCAATTAATAATAGCGAAATACTAGTTGGAAAAAGAAGAGGAAGATTATTTGCGTGTAAAAACTCGTGTCCTCATAGGGGTGCGTCTCTTTCCAAGGGTGACTTTAATGGAGACAATATTGTTTGTTACATGCACGGATACGAATTTAATCTCTTCACCGGAAATTTGGAACACATGAAGTCATGGAAGAAAGACGAGAGATGGATGGAACAAAACGCAGAATGGAGAAAATCAGGTAATTTGGGCCTATATCCAGTATTAGAAAAAGAGGGAAGTATCTA
>WJXE01000162.1 GCA_009665115.1 Nitrosopumilales archaeon | reverse complement strand
GGTAAGGTCATCACAAAACCGCAAACCATACAAGGAGGGCATGTAATCTTCGAAATTGAGGATTCTGGGGGCGTTACAGGTTCGGCCGCAGTATATGAACCAACTGGATTGACAAAGATCGCCTCTCAAATGGAAGTAGGAGATGTGATCGAGATAGGATTTGGTGTCCGAAAAGCAACATGTAATCGTCCACCAATATTAAATGTGGAATACATTTCTATCTTGAAAATTGTACAGATATGTGATCTGACTAATCCGCTCTGCAAATACTGTACGAAGAAAATGAAGTCGGAAGGAAAGAACAAGGGATTTCAATGCGACAGGTGTCGCTACAAGGACGGCAATGCCAAGAAAATCCCAGTGCTTCGGGATAGAGACATCCTGACAGGACTCTATGTTCCGACACCGAAATCTCATAGGCATTTAACCAAGCCCCTCCACAGATATGGTATGGAAAAGAAGTCATTCGGCTTTAATCCAAGATCGAAATTAATAGCAAGATGGTTTTTTACCTCGTCTTGAAAAATTAGTAGCGGGGGGTTGATTTGAACCTGCGGCCACGTGCGAAATGCAAAAGTGGAAACCGCTCTGCGGGTTATGAGCCCGCCGGGATCACCTAGCCTCACTTTTATAAGGATCTGGCTTCCCCACCCCGCTGACAGACATCCTCTGCAAAGGTATAATATATCTCTGTTTCCCTTTGCATTCACCGATAGGTACTTCCTTGGCAGTTGCGATTAACCACTATAGATGCATCTAAGGGTTTAGTCAAATATTGCAGAGTAGAGTTCACTCTAATCGATTAATGCAATAACTTTAATTGATAATTATGTTAGCTAATATGTGTAATCACTAACCAGCAACGTCTCGACATGTTCATATTCATATGACCTACTGGTACAAATAATAGAAAAATGTTTCCAATAAGGAGGCTACCGGAGTGGGGTATAGAACCTATTCCGCCAAAAGATAGATCGCTCAGAGGAATCGAGTACTTCGTGCTCTGGTCAAGCCTAGGCGTGGGACTGCTAGTTTTCTCTGCGGGATCTCTTCTAACAGCCGCTCGGTTTATTGATGCGGTACCTGCGATTATAGTCGGTTCTATTGCAGGCTCTTTGCTCCTCGCTCTTGCAGGAAAGATTGGGAGCGATCATGCAGTTCCATCCCTCATAAGCACCCGACCGTCATTTGGTATTCATGGAGCTTCTATTCCCGCCATACTAAATGTAATGCAGCTGATAGGATGGACTGTATTTGAAATTATGATAATGTCAAAAGCTACGGAAATCCTAACAGGGAATCGAATCCCATATTATCTTTGGACTATTCTATTCGGAGCTTTCGTTATTCTGCTCGGTATTGTAGGCCCACTTACGGTCGTAAGACAGTGGTTGGAAAAATTTGCGATCTGGGTGGTATATGCCGCATCGTTTCTAATAATTACCAATCTTTTGATGTCAGGACATCTTTCGAAACTGCTATCAGCATCTGGAGGAGCTGGAATGTCCTTCTTCTCTGCCCTCGATATTGTAATAGCTTTACCTGTATCATGGATGCCGCTTGTAGCTGATTATAACAGGTTTGCAAAAGATAGCAAGGGCGCCTTTAGGGGCACATTTGTGGGTTTTGCAATTACTAACATCTTGTTTTATTTTGGAGGCGTACTTGTTGGCAATTCTGATGTTGTTGCGATAATTCTTGCAATACAATCAATATTTTTCGGGTTTCTTTTGTTTATGTTTATTTTACACGAGACTACTAATGCATTTGCAGATGTTTATTCTTCATCAGTTTCTACTCAAAGTATATTTCACAAAATTAAACAGCGTTATTTGATAATTGGTTTTACAGCCCTTAGTACTGTTCTTGCCATGATGATTCCTATCTCCCAGTATGAGACCTTTATTCTTTTGATAGGATCTGTTTTCGTACCATTATTTGGGGTTGTTCTGTCAGACTACTATATTGTCAAGCGGCGGCAATATACACAGGATATGATGTACGGAAAAAATGTCCTAAAAATTGGATTTCCGGCAATTGTTGCATGGTCGTTTGGTGTATTGGTGTATTATCTTTTATCCTCGCTGTCTCCAATTTACATTCTTCAATGGTCTCAGATTGGTGCAACAATTCCAAGCTTTATTGGATCTTCTTTACTTTATTTAGGAATAATACAAAGAAGTAAGTGGCTAGGAGTGTTAGAAAGATTAAGGTATTGGAGATAACGAGATAGACAGAATATATTCTGTTGGATAATATCCTCCAATATTTATATGAACTAACATGAGAGACTCTTTTTTCACAAATTGTGAAATCGGACTCTACAAATTTCTAAACCTTTAATTACTATTGGCCATATCAGGGCGAGAGTAGATAGAATATTTGTCTACCCGCTACAACGATGATACAACGCCACAAGAACACTTAGTCCGTTCATTGGGTTTTGTGGACGTCATGATGATCGGTATAGCGGGGCTAGTTGGAGGAGCTATATTTGTCCTCACTGGTCCAGCAATTGGTCTCGCAGGGGGTTCTGTTATTGTTGCCTTTATAATTAATGCAATAATCACTCTTTTTACGGCCATGGGATATGCAGAGCTCGGCTCCGCTATACCAGAAGCTGGCGGCGGATACCTGTGGGTTAGGGAAGGATTACCAAGGCCAAATGCTTTCATAAGTGGCTGGATGGCGTGGTTTGCACATATCGTTGCTGGAAGCTTGTACGCTGTAGGATTTGGGTCATTTCTTTTCAGTCTATTGAAGATGGTAAATATTCTTGGAGACCACCCCCTGCTAGGAATTATTCCTTTTGATAAGCTAATAGCTGTAGCCTCGATTGCTGCTTTTACATATATCAATGTTAAAGGAGTTTCAGAGACAGGCAAAGCTGGAACAATAGTCACAATAGTTCAGCTCGGAGCCATCGCCGCTTTGATAGGTGCAGGTTTTTGGACGATTCATACTCATCCAAACTGGAAAGCAAATTTTGCTGATTTTCTGCCAAATGGCATAGGCGGGATTGTAGCTGCCATGGGTTTGACATTCATCGCGTTTGAGGGCTACGAGATAATAGTACAAACAGGAGAAGAGGTAAAGAATCCAAAGAAAAACATTCCAAGGGCAATTTTTACCTCTCTAGCAATCGTAGTTGTTCTGTACTGTCTTGTTGCCTTTGTTTCCATAGGCGCAATATTTCCTCCAGGTGTTCCAGCATGGAAATACATAGGTCATTACGGTGATCTGGGTATCACGAAAGCTGCTGCACTCTTTCTTCCATATGGTGCGTTTATAGTGCTTGGGGGAGGTATTGTCTCCAGCTTAGCAGCATTAAATGCCACTACATTTTCTTCTTCTAGAGTTTCGTTTGCAATGGGAAGACACTACAATCTGCCACACCGGCTAAGCACTATACATCCCAGACATAAAACACCCCATGTTGCCATCGTAATATCGGGTGTAATAATGGCGGTTATGGCTTATGCACTTCCTCTTGATCAGATAGCAGTTGCCGCTGGAGTCATTTTCTTACTGCTGTTTACTCAGGTAAATATCGCCGTTATCAATATAAGAAGAATGTATGGCGATAAATTAAACTATGGATTTAAGATTCCTTTTTTTCCAATAATTCCAATTGTAGGTATCTTCCTTAAGCTCGGTCTTGCGTTATACTTGCTAGTCACTCAGCCTTTGAGTTGGGTTATCTCAGCTCTCTGGATATTAGTCGGATTTGCTCTTTATCGTATGTATACTTTCAAAAAAGAAATTGAGCATTATGCCCCTCTTGTAACAAGCGAAGGGCATTTAACCAGAAAGGAATACAGAATCTTGATTCCATATACTCCAGAAAATCCTGACAGGTTGATAAAGTATGCAATAAGGGTTGCCAAAGAAAATGATGGTGAAGTCAATGTATTAAGAGTAATTACAGTGCCAAATCAAACACCACTTTCTGCAGGAACTGCGTTTGCAGATGCTGCCAGAAAATCATTTGAACCGTTGGAAAAAATGATAGAACAAGAGAATATTTTGAATCACTATCTGGTTAGGATTTCTCATGATACAAGCGAGGCAGTATTGGCAACGATTGAAGAACAAAAAATTGATTTGCTAATTACTGATTTTGAAACATACAGAAATAATAAGAAACTTCAAACACTAAGCACCTGTAACGTGCTTGCTATTAGAACAACCGGAGATGACCTTACTCTATTTGAATCCTCAGTTGAAGGTAGTGAGGATTTGACACCTGTTGCACAAACGGCTGAACGGAATCTGAAAAAGAATATGGTTGTTTTATATGATGGCGGATATCATTCAGACCTTGTACTAAAGGCAACGAGCTGGCTAGAACACTCCGGAAATTTCAATGTGAGTGTATTAGCGGTAAATAAAAGACGTGAAGACCAACCTGCAGAGGACGCTAAGGAATTCGAGGATCGTGTTGCTCAAGATAACAAGCGTAAAGAGTACCTCGAACAAGTCGGAGTTGAATTTAATGAAATTTATTTGTCAGAGGAAACAGGAAAGAATAGTGAAAAATTTGCCGATTTGATTCTATCTGCTGTTAACGCATCTCAACCTGATTTAGTAGTGACGGGCGCTGCTATTGGAAAATTTAGCTTCTTCACTAACAGCCACTTGTTGTCTCTACTAGATCAGTTAAACTGTCCTATCGTAATTGCAAGAGAATTCACTATTCCCGGTGTCCATCGTGCAAAGGCTTGGTTTCTGAAAGTCCTCA
>WJXE01000161.1 GCA_009665115.1 Nitrosopumilales archaeon | reverse complement strand
GCTCCAACATACCATTAAAGTTGTTGCGCATTTCCTTCATGTCGTCGTTGCCGTAGCAATTTGTTTTGTGAACTTGTTCTTTTATCCCACTAATTGTTTTCAGTATGACGAAATGATCTTTGTCATTCATTTCTGTTTCAACTCTCCATGCTTATGTTCCATGATACTATTATTTTTCCAATTGACCGCCTGTTTTTAGGCTCTAGTCTATAGTTAGACATTGCTTTTTATTCCCTTATTCATTTGTTTTAACCACAAGTACGTTTCTTGATCATTTGCGTCGAATCGCTTGAACGAATGAGTTCCTAACAATGACCAATCACAATATGGACCATTATTATTTTTATGATATTTTAGTCCACATAGCTCGCAAGCAAGGATCATAACTTTAAGGTGTTGTATCACTATACTATCACAATCCTGTTCCATAAACACTCTAGCAGACCATCATTGTAAATGTCCTTTATTTCTTCTACCTTTTCGCATATGAATGGCTCCATTCTTACGTTCTAGAACTCTATGTCGTATGTGTCCATCGCATTTAATTTAATTACTACTTTGCCGTCAAACTTATCGCCTTTTACTCTAAACTGTAATCCGTCCTTTAATGCTACCAGTTGCGTTGCCTTGACTGCTTTGAAGAAGTCCAGATATGGTTCACTTCTGATATGACTTTGGCGAATCTGCTGGTATATCGTTTGTGCTATTTCATTCGTTTCGGTTTGATTTGACATACCTTTCTTATGAGCTACGCCTTATATTAACATACCTCATGGGTATAACCTAACAGGTAGGTTTAATAGTCTGATAGATATATAGTAAGTGATGTTTAATGAGTAAATTGGGAAAGATCAAGTTAGATGGTTATAGGTGTGAACGTTGCGGTCATACTTGGGTTCCTAGAGTTTATGATAATGATAGCAATAAGGAACCTGTTATTTGCCCTAAGTGTAAGAGTCCATATTGGGATAAGCCAAGGAAGAAATAGATAGGAGGGAAAAGACTCACCATGAATCTCTCCCTCCTGCCGAATGAATTCTGGCGTAATGTATCACAGCTCTAGCAGCGAAGCTGTGATCTGTGAGTGATATCATGCAAGAAGCATTTCCTTTTTGGCGAATAAATCATCCTGGATTTTTTGTTGCTCCTGTTCAGGTATGTCAGTTTTCGACATTGAATCATTGAATCTATAACTACATAGTTATAGTAATTCTTGATAGCAATAGTCATTTGTAATTCAGCATCACATGTTATCTTATGAATACATTTACCAAAGGCTGTCAAATGATAATACCTATCAATTTTCTTAACTAATCCAGCATATTTCAGCAAATGAATACGAGTATAGAACCTCTTATTTGTCAACCTCAGTGCGCTTAACAAAATAATACGATCATCACATTCAGTTTTGCAATCGTATTGAATATTTGCAATGTCTTTTTATCGGTAAATAGTTTCATTATTTCTTGTGCTGTTGTCATTTAGCAATTTCCTCAAAATTGCAAGATATACATCTGAACTCAAAATATTTTGAGGTATCAACAAACTCATACGTCTGCTTTTTTTCACTCCACGAATGAATTCTCTCTGTCACTTCCAATAAACTCATAAACGCAGGATCATTGCATGATTTGCATATTTTTGGCTGCGGTAATTTGTCTTGCATCTTTTTCAACTCTTGCTCCTGTCTCTGTTTTATAAATTTGGAAAAGTAATGACTCATTCTTCGTCCTCCTTAACCGATTCTAGGAATGACTTTGTATATGCACAACTTTTATCCCCCCCAAGTCCAAGTACACTGCCATAGCAATGAAGATCTTCAAAATATCCAATATATAGACGACGGACAGAACACACCATTGTAGCAATAATATCCACAAGAGAGAAGGGCATGCTTTCTTCTAGAATTCGAAGACCCATTTAAATGCGAAAAATGCGGTGAACGATTCAAAAGGAAATAATACTTGCAAGGACCCAAGGAGGAGGTCCATTCATACTAAACTTATAACGGTTGTAGATAGGTGTCACCATAACTGTGAAAATTTAATATATTTTATTGTGATATTATTCTATTAGTGTTTAATATTGGCACGCAGTAATTCTCCTTCTGCTGATCGGGTTTCACATGAGAAACGTAAATTGTTAAGAGAAATGACCGTACTAACTTCAATCTTTGTTGGTTTGATGATCCTAGCTATAAGACCATTTGGATTTAGAACATTTCTGAATGGACTAGGGCATGATAATATATTCTCTTTATTGCTGGTAGCTTCTGCTGTTGCAGTAGTATTAGTTATGTTGCAAAGAACAGGCTTGATGTTTCCAGATGGAGCAGAAAGGGAAGAACAAACCTAACAATAAAGAAGGATGTTTTTGATTATACAGTCTCTGAACTGCGCAATAATAAATTTCACATTTCTTACCACCTTCGTAATGACTCTTGCGATAGTCGAATCTATTGGTTTTGCTCTAGAGGCAGGCTGAATGAAAATGTGGCTCCTCTGCCATCAGGGTTATTTTCGCCCCAGATTTTACCTCCGTGAGCCTCTATGATACCCTTCGATATGAACAAACCTAATCCTGTTCCTTTATAAGATTTTGATGCAAATTTTGAAAATAACCTTGGTAATATATCAGAACCTATCCCCTCACCAGTATCCCATACAATAACAATGACTTCGTTGTTTTTTTGGACGTGTCCCGCACAAACTGATATGGTTCCATCTTTGGTGAATTTAACAGCATTATTTAGTAGATTAGAAATAACTTGAGTGAGTCTGTTTCTATCCGCTTCTATGAAAATCGGGTTTATGATATTAAGCTCGACCAATAATCTAACAGTTCTTTTCTCTGCTTTTTCAAGCTGATTTTTGTAGTCTTGGACAAGAGTTGATATTAAATCATTTAGATTCAATCTCGCTTTGTTTAGCTTTAAGGTTTGATTCTCAATGTTTTGAACGTCTAATATATCTTCTGTCAGATGTTGTAATCTCGTTGCATTTCTAGAAATAGTATACAGTAATTCCTTGTACTGTTGAATATTCCCTGTTTTAGAAATGAGGAGTTCTGATAAACCAAGAATAGGCTGGATAGGAGTACGCAATTCATGAGCTGCTATGTTGATAAATTCCTGCTGCATTGTATGATGAATTTTTAGTTGCTCATTAGCTGAGGCAAGTCGTTCGTTTGCAACCTCTAGTCTGGTATTTGATTCCTTTATCTGTTGGTATAGTTCAGTTTGTAGCCATAAATTTTCAAATATAGAAACATAAGATAAAACGCCTGCTTTACTATTAGAATATGTGGATAAACCTATCGCTTCATCAAATGTCGTTTTTGAATCATCTCGTATTTCCATTATAAGTGAAACCTTCTTATCTACGACTAGAATTGTAGCATGAGTATCCAGTATTGCCTGTTCAATATGCCTAACATCAATATTATCACGATACGCATGAGAAGGATGATGATCTTTTTCTGTTAGGCTATCTACCAATTGTTCAGTTGATTCATCCCTAGGCATCAATATCCTAACCTTCACATTTCTCTGTTGCGCTGCTTCTTTTGCTGCTTCTACTGCTCCCATCTTGTATTGCCGAAGAAAAGCATTAGTTGTAGGAAACATTGTTATGATTTCCTTTTGCGCATTTTTTCCAAGATTTAAGTATAGATCCCTTGCTCTAGATGACATTGGAATAACTTCTACATCTGCCCATTCAGCACCTACCTCAATATCTCGTATCCTATCTTCAGCATCAATTCCATTTTTCCATAATTCTTCAAATAAGCCATTAAAATGCTCTACATAAAGAGGTTCATTGCTGACAAAAAGTGTCTTTGCCATTTCAGTACCTTCTGTATTTGCTATTGAACCAACTACTTCTTTGTCTGAAACGCCAAAGCTTATAGGTATTTGATTAATATGTCGTATAACTACTCCATAATCTAGAAATATTTTAGCTAAGTTGGCACTATCTTTATCCTTGATAGAAGTAAGCCATCTAATTCCAGTATGTTCTCCATTTTTAGATTTTTCCATAATCTGTTCGATGACCTTGAAGAAATTATTATAAACAAACTGTAGTCTATTATCTTGAGTACAAACTGAAAGCTGATTAGAATTTTCAAGATATCCTTTGAATCTCTTTGTCTTTTTCTCATCTTCTTCTAATACTTTTGTTTCGTAGCTGACTATTCCCTCGTCAATCTCTCTGATTCTCTGCTGCGCTGAAATTGCCTTGTTCCAAAGAGTATCAAACATATACTGATGTTGATCTAAAATCTCCTTTACATTACTGCAAATAATCTGTGATGCTATTTTCCCTTTCTCAAATAAAATTACAGGAGCAAGGTATTCCGTTTCGCTTATCATAAAATTTCCTTTTATTCCATCTAAATGTCGTAGCTCATCTACTATTGTCATAAGCTCTTTGCAAGCAGCTATATTATCATGAGTAATTTCAGTAAGGTATCTAAGCTTTACACCTCTACCTTTTGCATCAAGAAAAGCCTTCTTTATTGGTTCAAGTATGACGGCTAATGATGGTCTTGTGTAGTTCATACACGTATCAATTCTTTTCTTTGAATTCGCAAAAAACTCTAATTCTTCATCGATTACATTATCAACACCATGCAATACATAGGTCTTCCTTTCATTTTTCGTATTATTCTCAAAAATTATTTCGTTTAACTACTTATTAACCATTATTTTGGCATTTACTAATTACACAAAGAAGAGCAAGCTGACGACGAAAGGCCGTAAACGCGGCGGCAGGTGAACCTCTTAAT
>WJXE01000017.1 GCA_009665115.1 Nitrosopumilales archaeon | reverse complement strand
CCAAAACCTACGATTCCGTGAACGTTTTCGGTACCAGATCTGAGAGTTGATTCTTGGCCTCCGCCGTGAATTATCGCATCTAACTTCAAACCCTCACGTTTGTACAATGCCCCCACACCTTTTGGCCCATTAATCTTATGGGAGGATGCCGAAAGAAGATCTACTCCTAAATGTTTGACGTCAATAGGCATTTTTCCTACCGCCTGAACGGCATCAGTATGAAATAGCCCTCCTTTCTGGTGAGTTATCGTTGCGAGTTCCCTGATAGGTTGTATTGTGCCCACTTCGTTATTTGAAAACATTATGCTTACTAACGCTGTTCTGTCATCTATTATAGCTCGTTTGAGAGCAGCAGTTTCGATCTGGGCCTCTCTTGTGACTGGCAAGTAACTTACATCGAACCCCTTTTTTTCTAGATCTCTAAAAGCTTCCAGAACAGATTCATGATCTATAGCACTAGTTATAATACAATTTTTTTTTGGATTTGATTTTCGAACAAGCTCTGCAATACCTTTGATCGCAAGATTATTTGCTTCGGTTCCTCCAGAGGTGAAAATTATTTCGTGCTGCTTGCACCCGATCAGAGAAGAAACGCGCGCTCTAGCACTCTCGATTGCTCGCATCGTTACCCTCCCAAAGCTATGCAGAGAAGACGGGTTCCCATAATATTCTTTGAAGTAAGGTAACATTTCTCTTATAACCTCGTCCAATATTGGGGTCGATGCAGCATTGTCAAGGTAGATTGGCAAGGAAGTACCACCTGATGTGGACATCTTCTTTAGTTTGGAGTCGAGACCAGACTTCCGGTACGGTACCCTTTTGCGTCTATCGAAACATATTTGAAGCCAAGTTCCTTTAGAAGCGTGTCCAAGTTTTCTAATTTCCCCACATCAAACAAAAGGATAATCTCCTCCTTTTGAACCTCGATTCTTGCAATGTCTCCATGATCCCTTACCCGAACCTGCCTGAGATTAAATAATTCTTTCACAATAGTCTCTGATTTCTCAATCCTCGCAAGTTTTTCGTACGTAACTGTAGTGCCCTGTGGGATACGTGATGCAAGACATGAGTTCGAAGGTTTATCGTGTATCGAAAGTTTGAATTTCCTCGCAATTGCGCGTATTTGGGCCTTGGAGATGGATAATTCAAGCATTGGACTTCTCACATTACATTCCTCCAAAGCTCTAATTCCGGGCCTGTAGTTGCCAATATCATCGAAATGCGTTCCATCCACGATGAGGTTTGCATTCAATTTACTCGCTTCCTGCAATAGTCTCATTCCCAGTTCTTTTCGACAATGATAACATCTGAGCTGATCATTCTTCGCAAAGTCGGAATTTGCCACTTCGTCATATTGAATCAACTTGTGCCGAATACCTATCTCCTCTGCAACAACATAAGCAGAGGACAACTCTTCCTGCGATAATGTTTTATAATTTGCAGTAATTGCTATAGAATTATCTCCGAAAGCTTTTTTTGCTGCAAGGGCCACCACAGCGCTGTCGACTCCACCAGATAGAGCCACAATTACCCGAGTACCGTTTCTTGAAAACCATCGGATCAGCTCTGGAAAACGGTCTGTCTCCTGCGACATTCTTTATCCCACATTTATTTTGTAAGTTATTTGAACGTTCACTAGCTCCATAGCTCTCTTGACCGAAATTCCGGTAGTAGAAGCGATATCTTTGACGTCGTCGAACTCCGGCTTAACGCCTAATGCCTCAGCGTTCAATCCCCTACTAATTTTGACGCGGACGTTAAAATCATAGCCAGAAATATTGACTGGAACGGTTACAATGCTCCTCGGGAGAACCAATCGTTGTATCTCTTGGAATCTTGCACCAATTGTACCTGCTTCCCTGAAAAGAGTCGTCAAGACATTATTTAGGTTCGCATGATCACATATAATTCTAATTAAGTGTGTAGGTCGGTTTTTCTTACCTATACCTGGTATTGCAATGACATCCTTCACAGCTCCTGCAGATAATTGTTCTATTAAATTTCCGATAATTTCTCCAGAAATATCATCCACAGTGGTTTCTATAAGACAGCTGGTATCTGAGTACGCTTCGCTGGCCAACGATGATGCTCCAATAATGAATCTCAATATGTTTGGGAGATGACCGAATATTTTCTGTCCTGCACCGTATCCTATTTTTAGTGGCGTAAATGTTGGGTAGTGGTTAATACTTTCAGAGGCAAGATTAACTAGAATGGCAGCGCCAGTTGGAGTCGTTATCTCTTCGCTAACCTGACCTCCTGCGAGAATAAAATGTTTACCCTTAAATATCTCAAGGACCGCACTAGTTGGATTAGGTACAGTTCCATGGGAGAATGTTACGGTCCCTCCTCCAACTGCAACTTTTGTAGATAAGATCCGGGATTCGAATAGATTCAGATCCTGCAAAGCTGCTGCACACCCAATTAGGTCAGCAAAAGTGTCTACACTAGAGGTTTCGTCTAAATACACGTGATTAGCATCTTCCCCATGAATGAACGCCTCTGCTACAATGACTGTTTTAAGGCACTCGAGAGCGAATACTTTGGCGCGTTGCTCTAGGTCCAAGGAATCGCAACAAGCGGCAAGTGATCGATACATGTCCATTCCCCTGCGTTGACGAGTGTTATCCGTATAATCTAAACTGAAAGCCATCGCGGAGAAGCCGTGAGTTATCGTCTTGGAGAACCTAACACTCTCGATCTTACTTCCTTTCAAAAAAAATTGGCAAGCGAGAATAGCGTCTATGATCCTCCTTTTGTTTGCACCTGCATCGACCAAGCTAGCTAACAACATATCACCGGAGATCCCTGAAATTTGAGAATCAATTATCCCTATCCGGGTCAAGGGTATCAGATGATTCTAGTGTTAATATATGATTTGCCTCAACTTGGCTATCACTATCACTTTGGCAGAGATCCCTCGTGAAAAACTTTTAACTCTATACTATCTCTTGTCCTTAAGAATGACTATTTCGATCATTGGTTCGGGTAAAGTAGGGGCGTCAATTGCTTTAAACTGTGCAATACGAGATCTAGATGATGTATTATTAGTTGATATTGTGCAGGGACTTCCGCAAGGCGAAGCTATGGATATAAATCACCAATTATCCGAAATGGGGATAGATCGGCTAGTACGCGGCAGCAACAATTATGCCGATATTAACGATTCTGGTATTGTGGTACTGGTCGCCGGGCTGGGAAGAAAGCCTGGAATGAGCAGAATGGATCTCCTACACACCAATGCCAATATCGTAAAAGATGTTTCAATGAAAGTGGCATCTTATGCAAGAAATTCCATATTAATTGTAGTGACAAACCCTCTTGATCCAATGACTTATGTTGCGCTGAAAACCACAGGCATGCACAAAGATAAAGTTATGGGAATGGGCGGCCTGCTGGACTTGTCAAGATTTAAGAGCTTCATTCGAGAAGCTGCCAATGTCTCAGGCGAATCCATTCAGGCCATGGTCATAAGTGAGCACGGTGAGAATATGCTTCCGTTGATTAGATTCTGCTGCATCAGTGGAATACCGCTGATCGACTTTATAAGCGCTGAAGTACAATCTCGAATCTTTGAAAATACGCGTAAGGTAGCAGCTGACGTAATCGCTTTGAAAGGCGCCACTACCTATGCGCCGGGTAATGCGGTGGCAATAATGGCCGAGGCGATAATTAAGGACAAAAAATCAGTCGTTCCAGTATCGGCACCCCTTGATGGTGAATACGGCGTAAGCAATATCTGCATTGGAGTTCCCGTCGTCTTGGGTGAGAATGGCATAGAACGAGTAATTGAGCTCAAGCTAAATCCTATTGAACGTGAGATATTTCACAAAGGGATAAACAGCGTCAGTGAAGCGATAAAGGCAATTATGCCTTAAATTTTTATTCCGAGAGACGTTACTGACAATGACGGAATGGATTTAAAAACTATTTTAGAAAAATTTGCAAAAGGCGAACTTGCACTAGAGGATGTGCATAAACAGATTTCAATCCATTCGATAGAACATGTCGGAAATAATCTCGCTAAATTGGATATCGGCAGAGATTTCAGAAAGGGGGTGCCGGAAGTAGTCCTTGGGGAAGGCAAATACTCTAGAGATATTGTAAGAATTGTGCTATCCGCAGTAAAGATCAAAGGAAACGTAGTCGTGAGTAGAATACGGAGAGATGAACTGTCCAAAATCTGCAAGACCCTAAAAAATAAAAATTTGCATATTCAAGTAGGAAAGAGTAGTACAACAATTCTGGTTAAAGCTAATCTCGATGCCAACCATCACTCAGGCGGGAAGATTGGAATTCTGTCTGCAGGGACCTCTGATATAGGCGTCGCAGAGGAAGCACGCTTAGTAGCCGAAGCAATGGGGTGTGATGCAATTACATATTACGATGTAGGAATTGCTGGATTGCACAGACTCCTCCCCGCAATGCAGGAAATGATTTCGGCGGACGTTGGGGCAATAGTGGTCGTTGCCGGTATGGAGGGTGCTCTTGCGTCAGTAGTGTCGTCAATGGTTAATGTACCAGTCATCGGTGTACCAACTTCTGTAGGCTATGGGTTTGGATCGGCCGGAGTTGCAGCTCTGTCCTGTATGCTCCAAAGCTGTGCATTGGGTCTTGCAGTCGTTAACATAGATAATGGCGTCGGAGCCGGCGCATTTGCAGCGCTGATAGCGAACAGAATTAAGAGAAATTTGTTCGAAACAAAACATCAGGAATCTGAGGATACGAAAAAATGAATCTTGCTAAAACGTTTATAAGTGCTTCCGCTGCTCGTGTTTTAGCCGTCAGAACTAGGAGGAAAAAAATTCATGGTTTATACTGCTGTTCTTAGGAGAAATAGACAAAATCGAACTAATTACCGAAAAAGAGTAGCGATGCTTATTGGAAGACACTCTTTTGTTTCAATTACTGTTAGCAATCAGAACATCATGGCTCAGGTTCTGAAACCTTTGGCAGGGGGGGACAGCGTAGTTACCGCCGTTCGTAGCAGAGAACTTCTGATGTACGGATGGAAGGGCTCTATGAAGAGCATACCAACATGTTATCTGACAGGCCTGCTTTTGGGTATACGAACATTGGAAAAAGGAATGAATAATTTAATTCTTTATACAGGCAAGGGATCTTTCACTTCGAGGGTTGCAGCTTGCTTGAAGGGACTAATTGATGCTGGGGTCAGTATACCGGTGTCTGAATCTTCGTTACCGAAAATTGAAAGGATAAATGGCGGACATATTGCCCAATATGCAGAGGTGTTAAAAAAAGATGAGCGAAAATATAACTCACACTTTTCTTCTCTATTGAAAAATGGCTGGGTACCCGAGAATTATTCATACTACTTTGAAGAGGTTAGAACTAAAATTACTAAAAACATGAGAACGGTACCGGATTCTACTTTGTCTGACAGATCCAAGTCTCCTACTAGGAATGCTCCGGTCATTTAACAGTGATAAATAGAGGGCAAAATAGATATGAGCAGGTTTTATAGACAGCAAGAGCAGCATATAGAATGGCAGCCCCGGACCACACTCGGCATGATGGTATCAAGTGGTAAAATCAATTCAATGGACCAGATTTTTGAAAATGGGATGAGAATTCAGGAGCCAGAAATTGTCAAGCATCTGCTTCCAGACATCAAGAGCCAGGTTATCCACGTGGGCATAGTGCAGAAACAGACGGATGCAGGTGAGATGACTCGATTTAATGCATTAGTTGCGGTGGGAAATGAAGCAGGCTGGTTTGGAATAGGGAAGGGAAAAGCAGCGCAAATGCGTATTGCTATAGACAAGTCAACCACGGCAGCACATCTCAACGTTATTCCTGTAAAGTTAGGCTGCGGAAGCTGGGAATGTAGGTGCAATCAACTTCACTCCATACCATTTAAAGTCAGAGGAAAGGGCGGAAGCGTATCTGTTGAAATTATCCCAGGACCGCGAGGTCTGAGTTTAGTAGCAGGCGAGAACATTAAGGGCCTTTTAAAACTAGCAGGTATAAAGGATGCATGGACCAAGTCATTCGGTTCCACTAGTACGATGTCGTCGACAACAAAGGCAATATTTGCGGCTCTTCGCCGTACCTACGTTACAGGCTGATGCAGATTGGCTTATCTTGTAGTCAGGATACGAGGCACCGTAAACGTGCCATCGTGGGCAACTGCGACATTAACCTACTTGAATCTCAATAAAAAATTTCGTGCCACACTCATACCAGAAAGTCCGCAATCGCTAGGTATGCTAAGGAAGGTAAAAGAACTAGTGGCGTGGACTTCTGCGGATCCAAGCATTGTTAAAGAGTTATTGGAAAAGAAAGGACGAAAGGCCGGCTTTGAACCGGTTTCAGATTCTGATCTGCCAAAGGAATACGATGACATAGATGCATTTGCTGCAGCAATCTCAGAGAACAGAGTGTCAATGTCGGAAATCCATAATATTAAACCCTGGTTTGCCTTAAATCCGCCACGAGGTGGATTTAAACGAAAAACGAAGAACCAGTATAATGAAGGGGGCATACTTGGAGAAGACAAGGAGTTGGTCGATATTGTCAGGAGGATGCTATAGAATGCAGCAAGACTTAAGTAAGGTACCATCATGAAAATAGTTCGCGTTTCATACAAAAAAGGGATGCATTAATAATTATGGCTACTCGGTTGAGAAAAAGCAGAAGACAGAGGGGCACCAGATATTGTGGATGGGGGCAGATAGGTCAGCATAGGCAATCCGGCAGTAGAGGTGGTGTCGGAGCCGCTGGCAAACACAAACATTTTTGGATTCGCACGGTGATCGAGGAACCGAGTCACTTTGGACATGATTCTTTCTACTTATTAAATCGGAATCCTGTAAGGAAATGGTTGAATGTGCGAGACTTGGATGGAATTTTAGCCCAGCATGGAAGTGTAAGGGACAAGGATACTAAACCTACTTTAGATCTCACCTCGCTCGGGTATCATAAATTGCTGGGCGGCGGAAAAGTTAGCGGCGGTGGTGTTAAGGTTCGAATCGAGAAAATATCACACAATGCTAAACAGAAAATAGAGGAAGTAGGTGGGGAGGTGTTGCTATATAATGAGCACAATACAAAATGATGATGAAGGTATTTTCAGGCGTATCATAAAAAAAATTTCTGCCTATATCCCACAGGTGGAGAAACCCAAAAAGAAGATATCGCTGACTGAGAAGTTTGTCTGGAGTGGAATCGCTCTTTTTGCATATCTGATTATGGGTCAGATACCTCTCTACGGTGTTACAAGCGATCCGAAGTTCGACTTTCTAGCGTTCGCTAGGGTTATCTTTGCAGCTCAGCAAGGTACTTTATTAGAACTCGGAATAGGACCCATTGTCACCGCAGGTCTGCTTATGCAGCTGTTGAAGGGTTCAGAGCTCGTTAAACTTAATTTTAAAAATCCCGACGATAGATCGTTATTTACTTCCGCTACAAAAATTGTCACGATTATTGTCATAATTGCAGAGGGTACACTGTACGGGACCAGTGTATATGGTCACCTGGTTGCAAGTCCCTTGTTTGTCCCGATCCTAGTTGGACAACTTATTGGAGCAAGCCTCATAGTGATGCTCCTTGACGAGATGGTGCAGAAAGGCTGGGGCTTAGGATCAGGCATAAGTCTGTTTATTATGGCAGGGGTAGCACAGGGTATCTTGTGGAGCATATTTAGTCCCGTTCCTGCTCAGGATGGGCCAGTAGGCATCCTTCCTTTTGTGATCAATTCGGCTGAGCACGGGCATATCGCCGACACATTTTTTAGGTCAGGGCAGCTACCTAGTATATTCGGTCTGATAGTTACAGCTATTGTGCTATTGATCCTAGTATATACGCAAGGTATACATATAGACATCCCTATTGTTTCCACAAAATACCGGGGATTTACTGCCGTTTACCCAATCAAACTCCTTTATACATCCAATATCCCGGTGATACTGGCGTCTGCACTTCTTGCTAACGCCGTTTTCATGGGTCAGATGTTATGGGCCAATTACAACCCTCAAAACGATAATCCTGTGTTCAACTATTTAGCACAATTTGACCCTGGTAGACCTCAAACCCCAACAGGCGGATTGCTCTATTATACTACCTCGCCACAGAGCTTGGACACTGCAGCGCAAGACCCAGTCAGGGCAGTAGTCTATATTCTGTTTTTGACTACGATCATAACGATTTTCGGGAGACTCTGGGTTGAACTCGGCGGCTTGTCTGCCAAGTCTGCCGCAAAGAATTTGCTTGACGCAGATGTTCAAGTCCCTGGCTTCAGAAGAGCAGAAGGATCAGTTCAGATATTGCTAAACAAGTACATTCCCTCAGTGACCATTCTGGGATCTATAATAATAGGACTCTTAGCATCAGCATCTAATGTACTTAATGTTTTTGGCTCTGGAATAGGGATTCTCTTGATGGTGGATATTCTAGTAAATTACTACAACTTATTGATTAAAGAACAAGTTGATGTCCATATGCCTAAATTGGCGGCTCTACTTGGTAGAAAGTAACGCGAAAAGGGTCATAATAGTGGGGATACCGGGCGTGGGAAAGACTACTGTAATTTCTAGGGCAGCTGAATTCCTAAGACAGAAGGGGCATAATACCACCGTCGTAGTATTCGGTAGTCTAATGTTTGAGGAATCCAAGGAAATGAAGTTGAGGAATAGAGATGAAATGAGAAAGCTTTCGGTGGAAGAGCAACGTCGACTCCAGGACAAGGTAGCAAACAGAATTGCCACAATAAAAGGAGATTTTGTGATTATTGACACACATCTGCTAATAAATACCGACGAAGGGTACTATCCGGGAATTCCGATGCATCTGCTTGAAACTATAAAGCCTACTAATATTATTATGATTGCGGCTGAACCCCAAGACATATTGGGTAGAAGGAAAAAAGATGAAAGTCGAAAAAGGGATATTCGTCCAGAAATAGATGTTCAAAACGAACTAGATATATCTAGGGTAATGATTGCATGCTGCTCGGTGGTATCGGGTTGTCCATTTCTTATAATTATGAATAATAACAATGAGATTGATAAGGCGGCTCTCACTCTAGCAAATGTTTTGTTGGGAGATACTGGCAGGATATGAATATTCTTGATCCCTTAATGATGCAAATGCCAGGGTTGACTCCGCATTATACTAAACATCCCATCTTCCCAGACATGCTCACGGCTATGATCGTAGCTTCTCTAATATCAATTGCGCTGAATATTGCGATAGCTATGCTGCGCAAAAAAACGACTGATTTTGAAAAAATGAATAAGGTTATGAAAGAGACAAACGAGTGGCGTAAGCAATATACAGCCGCAATAAAAAAACAAGATAGGGCACTAATTGAAGAGTTAAAAAAGAAGCAGGCATATGTGAACAAAATGAGTATGGAAATGCAGCAGCAGCAGATGCGTCCAATGCTACTCTATATGGTGCCATCATTTATGCTATGGATTTTCGTATTTCCGACGATCTTTGGTGCGACAACAGCACTTTCCCCTATTCAAGTTCCTTGGATTATGTGTAGTAGCGCACAAGTGCAAGCAGATAGTCAGGTTGACAAAAGTGGCATGCATAAGGGACCATGCCTTGTTCCCGGCGAGGTTTTCCTGTGGGGCTGGTTTCTTATTACATCGTTTGCGTTTAGTGGTATGATATCAAAAGTTACCAAAACAACCATGCCTAGTTTGACTGGGAATTGATCTACGATAGCTTACAAAAAGAGTATAGTTATTTCTGGCTGGCCAGCTGTAGGTAAAACTACTGTGGCATGCGAGCTCGCAAAGGAATTTGGCCTGAAAATATTTAACGGTGGAGATATTTTGAAAAAACTTGCAGGTGAGAAAGGGTATCTGATTTCGGGTAAAGATTGGTGGGATGGGGAAGAGGCAAAAAAATTCATGGCCGAAAGACGGACTAACCCATTTTTCGATAAGGAAGTGGATCAGAAATTAATGGAGATAGCAGAAATGGGAAATGCCGTGATTACTAGCTATACTCTTCCGTGGCTTACTGAAAATCCTATTAAATTTTGGTTGAGGGGTTCGCAGAATAACAGGGCAAAAAGGATGGCCAACAGGGATAATATAAATTTCCTAGATGCAAAAAAGATAGTACGGCTGAGGGATGACGACACCAAAAAAATCTATCGTAAACTCTATAACATCAAATTCGGGGATGACCTAACTGTTTTTGATTTCAGTCTCAACACTGATTTACTGAATCTACTATCGTTAATCGCCATATCAAAAAATATGATACGCCACGTTTTGACTAAGTGAGGTGAGGGTCCGTCTCTAACTTTGTTATGCCGCAGCTACAAAATCTCATGAAGGTAGATGATGATGTCACAGACGAGGCGTACGGTCATTACCCTGACCGTAGACCTGTCAGTTCGTTACTCGATTATGGACTAATACTTATTGATAAGCCTGCTGGACCTTCTAGTCATGAAATAGTGGCGTGGATAAAAAAAATCTTATGCATCCAAAGCGCAGGACATAGCGGGACTTTGGACCCTGGCGCAACAGGACTACTGCCTGTAGGGCTAGGCGAAGGTACCAAAGCTCTATCAGTACTTCTTTTGGGTCCGAAGGAATACTATACGTTGGCACGCATGCATTCGCACATCTCGGAGGATAGATTGCAATCGTTGATCGCAAAATTTACCGGCGATATTTTTCAGAGGCCTCCACAGCGGTCCTCGGTAAAGAGGGCGACGCGTATACGGACTATCTATGAATTTCAGAAATTAGAACAATACGACCGTCTTGTATTGCTCCGTATATTGTGTCAAGCTGGCACTTATATTAGAAAAGTAATTTATGACGTAGGAGAAGTCCTGGGGCCGGGAGCGACCATGATAGAACTACGAAGAACTATAGTGAGCAACCTTACAGAAAGAAATTATGAATTTACAAAGCTACACGACCTTGCAGACGGCTTTCAAATATACAAAGAAAAAAATGACGATAAAAAGCTTCGACGCTTGATAAGACCCATTGAACTGTGCCTAGAAGGCTTGCGGGGGGTCGTCGTGCGTGATACTGCCGTTGATGCGTTGTGTCACGGCGCGCAGCTAGCAGTCCCTGGAATAGTCGCAGTTGCAAGGGATCTCGCTCCTAACCAGCTTGTGGGTATCTATACTATGAAAGGAGAAGTTATTGGACTAGCGGAGTCGTTAATGTCGATAGACGACATTCAAGAAAATGAGAAAGGGCTTGCGTTCCGGCTCAAAAGGATAATTCTAAAACCTAACACCTATCCAAGAGCCTGGCGCGTGAATAATAAAGATCGTCTTAAAAGAATGTCTACCTAAAGAAGGTCGAAGAGATTCATCTTGGCTCGTGCAAAGATTCAAAATTAAAACCGGAGAAATGTGATTGTTTTTCTCAGTTTCTAATGTTCTACACCCAAAAGTATTACCTCATACATCAATTGTCTTCTAACATTGTACCCCAAGAAAAATGTGCATATTCGTTTCGAACATAAGTTCAAATAAAAAGGATATGGTCTGGCTTCTTATCTCTTATATCCGATAGGATTCTATTAAATCTCACAATTATGAATCGTGAGGATCTGAAAGTAATATGGTTTTGTCGCGAATGCGGAACTAGCTTTGTTTTTATGTCAGATGTGGAAGATCACGAAGAGAATGAAGGCCACTCAAAGATTTCAAAATACGACTTATCGTCCTATATGGATATGGGTGTCGATATCGGAGTGGAGCGAATTTAGAGATCCTGACTTCGGATCCTTGAATGGTTAATATATTTCATTTTATTACCGAGGGATATTATGCCGGGGTTGCCTAGCCTGGTAGGGCGCAAGCCTGGAAACTCTACAGCAAGCTTGTGATCCGGAAGGGTCTCGAGGGTTCAAATCCCTCTCCCGGCGCTTCAATACCAAGTGATTAAGAGATAAACATCGCGAAGCCATAAAGGGAGGGTGTCTAGTGGTCAAAGGGTGAAACGGTTTATGAAACAGAGCTCATTCATCGACCCTAAGGACACGAGACTAGATCTCTTCATCTATTTCGTCAAAAGCCAGGGCCTTGGATATTTCGTGCAGCCGCATTGAGACAATTCTTTGATATTCCTTTTTATTTATAATGCCCTTCTCATCGAGTATTTCCACGAGAGTACTTATTTGAATCCTGAACTCTTCATCCCATTTTAGGTCTTTTCCCGTAATTTTTCTTGCGGTGCGTGGGTTTTCAACGTCATCCGCGTCGGAATTGTGGCGTTTCTGATTCATATGAGAAGAAGGAAGTCATCCAATCATAAATATTTACATAGACATGCAAGCACGTTGGGTCATCACAAGCGTAAAATGCTCACGATTTCTAAACTTCTATACGTTTTCGTGTCGCTCGAGCGAGAAGATTAGCCGGGGTATGCGAAGTTGGTCTAAATAATACTAGAAGCTACACCGCGTCATCCCCAAGAATAGAAACTGAAAGTTCCAGTGTCGAGCCCCACTCGTACTCCCTAAGTTTAAATAGAGTGTAATCATCTTTCGCCCTATCTAACCGATGTCGTTACGGGAAAGAGATTATGACATCATCGTAGCAGGCGGAGGCCTTGCCGGCATGATAGTTGCATCATCTGCCGCACATTATTCAAATGAATTGCTTCGAATCCTTGTCGTTGACAGAAACCCCTTGTCTGTTATGGGTAAAAAAACTATGACGGGATGGATTTGTGGTGATGCCGTAGGTAAAAAAAGCGTGGAGTATATGTCAAAGCGAATCGGCATAAATTGGGAGTACCCGGAAATTGAACATCCTGTGAAGGGGGTGATTGCATATTCGCCTAATCACAAGACAGCTGTTTCTTTCGACGGGGAAGGTTACATCCTTAACAGGAAGTTGCTACCGCAAAAGCAATTGAAAGACGCAATTGAACGAGGAATTCAAGTGCGTGATCGTGTTGCGCTGCGTTCCCTAATAATTGAAAACAATACTGTTACCGGAGTCGAAGGGGAGGATCTTGTAAACAAATCTGTCTTCAGAAAGTCTGCAAAGGTAGTAATCGACTGTACTGGCGTGACATCGGTCTTAAGGACTAATCTTCGAATCAAGTCGTTTATTCAGACCAAAATTGATAGAGACGATTTAGAAGCTACAGGAAGATATATCTACGACTTTGACATTGCCAGCAAAGACGACACATTTTTTCACCCAGACTATTGCATTATACACTTGGATCAAAAACTTGCACCTGGCGGATACGGTTGGGTATTCCCTAAAGGAGAAAATAAGGTCAATATAGGTGTTGGTGTGCAGCCAAGAGCATTTGACTTGCGGAACAAGCAAATGGGGCTCCGTAGAGACTTGAAAATGCTGATAGACGAGTACGTGCACATCAATCCTGTTATCGGCAATCCCAGAGTTGCTACCAGCGAAATGGATGATGGAAATGGCTGGGGCACATGGTCAGTTTCGGTAAGAAGACAAAACGACTGTATGGTTGCAAATGGCTATATGGTTGTAGGAGATGCAGCCTGGATGCCCAAACCGCTGGATGCTGGAGGAATTGGTCCCGCAATTATTGCAGCTACGATAGCTGGAAGGGATGCCGTAGAAGCAATCGAAGCAAATGACACTACCGAGAAAGAGTTGTGGAAATACAATAAAGATTACGTCAATGACTACGGCTACAAAACAGCAGGGCTAGAAGTGTTTCGACGAATGCTGCAAGGATTGACTAACGACCAGATCGATTATGGTATGAAACATTTCTTATCCAAAATGGACGTGGACAAGATTACAGATGGCGAACATCCTGAATTCGGCACAGTAGATAAAGTGGGCATGTTCATAAGAGGTGCACTAAATAAAAGACTCGCAGAGAATCTGAAGTGCACAGCATCAATGAACGAAAGGCTCATGCAACACTATCATAACTACCCGGCTGATCCTGAACACTTTTTGGACTGGCAAAAGATCTTGCACGAGACTTTAAACGACGCGTTTGTTAAATTGTCATGACGAATTTGGGCTCGGCTTCAAAAGTCTGACGTAGTGGACGAAGATCTATTTCGCCACATAATTATGTTATCATCTAAACTTGATCTTTCAGTTTTTTTTCTAATATCGCCAGAGCGTTTATCATTAACTGTCTCCTAGAATCTTCGGTAACAGCAGCCCTAACATCTTCGGTTATCATTTTTGAGATATCTAATTTTCTTCTGAGCCCGGGGATAAGATTATCATAAACGCCCAAAACATAGACTGCGTTATATAATTCTTGCATTAGACCGAACAGTCTTATTACGTCTGTCGTTTGGGAGGTTCGCATCCGGTCATATATTAGACGCTTTATTTCTCCTATCGTATCCAAGATACCTGTTATATATGAGGGACCAGATACGTTAAGATCCTCTCGAAGCGGGAGTGGTGAACCCTCGCAAATTGATTTTAGCATGGATGCCTCCACGAATTCCTGTTCTGCATCAACCATGTATCTTTGAAGATCGGTCTTGGCGTATGGCCTAAATTCATTCAGCAGCAGCCGTGCTTCTTCAATTTTTTTTTCTCCTTCTCTTATTTCATTACGATGCAAATCGACTATCGATTTTCCACATAGAAGTACCACCTTACGAGTACCAGTAATCAGCTTTTCTCTTCGCTCTTCAATGCTTTTCAATTGCTCGTGTAAATCATCTAACGAAGCTTGAAGGTTCGTGATCGTCATCAGACAATAATAACGAGTAAGTCAATAAAGGCTTTATTGTCCAGATTAAAGAAGTTGGAGCTTTTGACCGGTTAACGGCTATGCAAAGTAACTAGTCTTAAAAATGAAGACTCGTGTTTTATTTTTAGTTGTTGGCTCGCCCAGCTCTTCATGCTGACATCCATTCTCACATAAAGGGCATTCGATATTGGGGGAGTGTCAACTTCGTACACTTACCTTGGTGGATGGCAAAAGTCGTGCCGTCGTACAAGCATTTTACCACAGGATATTCGGTTCTTTTGGATAGAACATCTGCAAGTTTGTAATGTTCTACCAGCTTGCGCCATTCATACACGATTTTAGCTTTGCGTTTAAATCTCTTCTTCCTCATGAACTTAAACGCCAGTACTATGTGCCTTTTTTCATAATAACTGAACATTTGGCCAATTAGCGAACACCGTTGTATTTGGTCGGCAGGAACATACAAAATGTCGCCTGTTCCGGATTTGGCTTCTATTGTCAGCAAAGTGCCTGCCTTATTATTAACAGCGATGATATCCGGTAACCCGGTACTAGATCCTCCTAAACGCCTGGCATTCCAATCGCCGCTATTAAGTTTTTGAACTAATCTATGCTCGAAACTATAGCCCCTGCTTCTCCGAATATTGACCAATCATATCATCTCAGAAACCGAAGCTCGGAATTCAATCTAGCTCGGAAAGCCTCTCTATAGAACAATGCATCAAATGATACGTTATCCAACATCTATTGTTCTTAATAAAGTACGCATGATTCAGCAAAATATCCGACGTTTCTTAAATCCTAATCGATAAGACGTTAATGTTATCATCAAGCTATATTCGGAAGAGTCTGCGTAATTTACGATCAAGTCGTGAAATGAGCACAGCCCAGCCTAATGCTTGATACGGGGAGCATTGAATCCATGCCATTACATGTATGTACATAAATAATGCTAATCCCCGGTAACTGACTTGACAGAACGGTTGCTGACGAGCTAAGAAGAATAGCGAAGGGAGAAGTATTTGAGGATGAATGGAGTCGAGAATTATTCGGTTGACGCGAGTCATCATAGTCTTCTTCCATTAGCGGTCGTCAATCCAATGGATATATAAGACATACAAAAAATTTGTCAATATGGGCTCACTAATAATTTGCCTATCACAGCAAGAGGAGCAGGAACAGGTCTTCTCGGACA
>WJXE01000160.1 GCA_009665115.1 Nitrosopumilales archaeon | reverse complement strand
GGTGGATGTAAGGCAATCGCTCCACTACCGCAGAAAGGATCAATAGAAACTATGGACAAGACTTGTGATCTATGCCGATGGCCAGTAGTCAAGACCGTCTTTGCAGGTCAGGCAAAACATCACTGGGAATTCTGTATTAATATGCATTGTCCGTCAAAAAAGGGACAGCGATAATCCCCTTAATAGAAATTTGTTTTTAGAGACCGGATCGACAACGATCTTCAGGCAAGGTGACTCCGTAACACCAGAGTTATTCGCACTTGAGTTAGATGCATGGTGGACAAACATACATGCAAAGCCAATTACCACCAACCAAAACCTGAACACCAAACCAATCGGTGTTCTTGCGTAACGGATAGAAAAACAAGGTTCGACTTGTATCAGAATCGTTCTAGAATAATGAAGTAGGTATTAAGATGTAATAAAGGGGCTTTGGCACTCAATCAGGAAGACTAAAACAAATACAGCTAGCCCAGATGAGAATCACACAGTAGCCGAAAAAACAGCTCGGTTCCTTATACGGCTGTATAAGTTCTCATGGCGGAGTAACAAGTTTGAATGTAGGTGATTAAAAGGTGTATCTATCTAGGATATTTGTTGAAAAGAATAATAGGTCATGGAAGGTATTACTACTGCAAGAGTTGACCCTCTCCTTATGCATGTTTGCCAACCTCTACGTGCTCTTACAACTTAGAATTAACTGTATTCGACGCCTTATGCTTGAGCCTTCATTTGCGTTTACGTAGCTCCTTGTTGAGGTCCAGAATTGAGAAACCTAAGTTTGTCTATCTTCTCTAGAGCTTTTTGTTCTCCTTGTGTGATTAGCTCCTTTACGACTGTTGGTGATTCTACTTCGCTCCTAAGTATTCGTGTTACAGAAAGTATCTGTGCGCCATACTTTTGTATAAGTTTATCATATTCTGACTTTACCTTGCGATTTCATAAGGCTTCAATCCTGATTGTTGTTCACATTTTTCAAAAACGCCATAAAGTTGTTCTATAAGTCTTATTTGTCTTGTAATGAGCCTTGACATTTTTATATTGCCCATATCCTTATCACAGAACAGAATATCCGCGCGTTTGCTTGTTGGCAAGCCTGGCCGTATTTGTGGGGGGACTAGTCGCTTTAAGTTGGTACAAGAGTAGAAGACCAGACAAGGCCTCCTCTTTAACGTCTTGTTCTACTACCTTTCTGGCCTGCTTTCTATATTCTGGTCTATGATTAAATTAAATTAAATTGAGAATAATGTTCCTACGTTATATCATGTAATACAGTTACATAACCAATTTTAAGTGCAATGTCTAATTGATATAACATGACAGCCTATGTCCAGTTGGAAAGAGAGAAAGGGTGAATTTACAATGTGATAAAAACATCTAAAAATCACACTAATATGACATCTCAAATTGATGCAACTAGCACAAGCAAGAAAGAACGATTTTGGAAAAGAATTTTGATCATAGATGATGATGCCGATATCACTACGACCTTCAAATTGGGCATAGAAGATGCTAATGGCGATACTAATAACAACAGAAGAATTGAGGTGCATACATATAACGATCCTACGGCAGCATTATCAGAATTCCAGCCAAATTTCTTTGATCTTTTATTAGTTGACATTAATATGCCACACATGAATGGATTTCAAATATGCGAAAAGATACTAGAATTAGATATCAATGTAAGGGTTTGCTTCATGTCTTCAGGAGAGATAAATCGTGAAGCATTAAGAGAGATATATCCAGTAAGCCTGGGATGTTTTATCAAAAAACCGGTTAATATGGATTATTTGATTGAAAGAATTAAAGCAGAATTGGACTAGTATTCCTTGACACGTTATCCCAAATGACAATTACGATCGGAGGTACAAGAACGATATGACAATCAAAACTGATCAACAACAGAATAAATGTGCATTATGCAGAAAACTCATCAAAGAGCAACAAGAAGATAAATCAGCCATACATGCTGAAGTAATCGACGGAACTTCTTACACTTTTGACAAAAATGAATGCATGCTGATGTTTAAAAGATTACGAAGTGTATATGGAGCCGAGTTTGAGAATTCTCTAGTACCACATGAGCAGTTTGTTTCTGATCCTTTCTGGAATAGAGCAATCCCAACGGTACAGGAAATAAAAGACATCGAAATTGAGAAAAAAGCAGCAGGAGAAGAAGAAAGAGTATTAGCCAAACAAAATACAATCAAGCTTATCGAAGACCCTGACGAGATACAGCGGACTGCTGTTGATATTGGAACAGCAGCTAAAGATGAAGTCCTGATAATATTTTCAACACCCAACGCATTCCATCGACAAGAAAGATTAGGAGGAATTCAAGCATTAAAGGAAGCTGTAGAAAAACGTGGTATAAACGCTAGAATACTAACGCCTAAGGACGAATCAATTGAAAATACAGTACGTACACTAATGCAACAAGGAAAACATCCAAAAATTGAGATGCGTTATATCGAACCAAGCTTACAAAGTCAGGTAACAACCTTGATAGTGGATAGAAAATCTTCTCTCGTTGTCGAATTAAAGGACGATACAAAGGAGTCAATTTATGAGGCAATCGGTTTGGGTATCTATTCAAATAGGAAAGCAACTGTACTGTCTTATGTTTCTATTTTCGAAAGTTTGTGGAAGCAGACAGAGCTGCATGAACAGTTAGAGACATTATATGAACAACTAAAGATTCATGACCAAATGCAAAAAGAATTCATTAATGTTGCGGCCCACGAATTGCGTACTCCTATCCAACCGATAATCGGTTTAGCTGAAATTCTTCGGTCTAAAAAAGATATGATAACAACAAGTAGGGATGTTTACGATGAATATCTATCGATCATAATTAGGAATGCAAGAAGGCTGAAAGAACTTACCGATAATATTTTAGACGTAGCGCGAATTGAAAGCCAATCAATGAAATTGAATAAACAAAAAGCTGACATTCCTAGTCTAATTCTTCAAGCAATACAAGAATCAATTGAGAACCAAACCAATATTATTAATCATAATGTGAAGTTAATGTACAACCCAAGTCGAAAGAACGATGAAAGTAATATTGTACTGTCAGTTGATAAAGGCAGAATTATCCAAGTTATTACTAATCTTATTAGCAATGCCATTGCCTTTACGAAGAAGGGAGTTATTTCCATTACCAAAGAAACGAGGATGGAAGAAGATGGTAGTTCAGTAATAGTCACATTAAAGGATACAGGTTCTGGCATAGATCCTCAAATCCTTCCCAGATTATTTACAAAATTTACTACTAGATCTGAGAAAGGCACCGGATTGGGATTGTATATTTGTAAGCGCATCATTGAAGCTCATGGAGGTAAGATATGGGGTGAAAATAATGATGATGAAGGAGCGACATTTGGTTTCAGCTTGCCAATTGCCACAATAAGGTAATAATCCAAGGTTAAGTGTTCCCAGCGATATTTCCTTTCATAGACCAGGTTAGTTAACTTATTTCCAGAAATCGCCAGCCAAACAAAATTTTATTGCTTGTTTCTCTTCTTATTGTTGATATTTTTCACCAATTATTGTCTTTTCCACATAAAGTATATTTATTGGGATTGTTGTTGGACTATCATGTTTCTTGAGTCTATGTTTTAACATTCTTGATATCATAGGTAAATGAATTTCTTAATAACAAATTATGCTAGATAATTAACCAATATTGTTTGATGCGTTATGCATCATCATGGGCCTATACATACACAATACTAAATTAATATGAGTATAGTCAGCAGCATGCAAAACCTTGGACATTCTGTGTGTTTATGGCCAATATTTTAAATTTGATAAGATGCAATTATGGTATAATGAGTAGAGAAGACGGACTCCAGTCGCACTTCCCAATACCCATCGATCAATGTTCCAGCTAGAGTAAGCAAATCTGCGGTAAAGAGCAGCCGATTTGTCTATTCTTCTTTCTGACTACAATTGGTTGCGTCTTTAACATCGAGCAACATATCATCCCCAGCCTTCAATTTCAAATCATCAACAACTTGGGAAGGAATTGTTATTAATCGCTTGAGCCGCTAGTAGGCGATTTGATGTAGTGACAAATATTAACGAGGTGTCACTTATGGCAAAGAAACTCCCGTAGCTTTTAATTGACTCATTACATATCTGACGTGCTCAGGCGATACCCTCTCTATAGTTTTGTCTTTTGTGTCGTATAACATTGCATTTATGAGTCCAGCTATCATGACCGCATCATAAAAAGCAGTTGATTGTGAGAGCAATTCGGCTACTTTCGATACGTCAGTGCCATCAGTTATCTTTCCACTTGTAATTAATCCTCCAAATTTTTGTACTGATTCATACACTCCGATGTTGTATGCTATAAATGCAATTTTCTCAGGCGATAGAACATCATCAATGGATTCCATTATTATCTTAAATAGTCATTCCGAAGATAATAATTTAGTTATAGTTATACATGCAGAAAGTGTATATTTAACATATCAGGACTGTAACATATATTTGAGCTTATTCCACTACGAATGCGAACGATTTTGATACAGTAATTATGATATATTCTTGCCTCTGCCTAATAAATAATAATGTATTCGTCATGCGGCTAGCGAATGACGTACAATAGCAGTTTTCGGGACACATGAGACATTTATCGTGGGAAAAGTAGATTCCAAAAAGCGTAGTAAAATACATTAAAATCCATTAAACCTGATCTACTACTTACGAACGTAAATGTAGTAAGCCGTGGCTAAATCAGAAAAATAAAGTTGCTCAGGTTTCATGAGCCGCTATA
>WJXE01000159.1 GCA_009665115.1 Nitrosopumilales archaeon | reverse complement strand
GTTATCTGTCGAAGAGGAGAAACAGCTAATGGATGGAAGGCACTACAAAAAAAATTATCTCTGCGAAACTAGTATCCTGCTATGTAGGTATACAGACTCTATGCTACTTGCCGCGCAAACCTGCGTTAGTTGAGCCTCCGGTTCAGCCTGTAATATAATAATACATCATAGAATTTATCATCTTTATATATGGAATGTTTCAGTACTCCCTCTTTTTTCAAACCATTTTTTTCTAAAACGCGTATCGAAGCTCTATTTGTTGAAAGAACGTTCGCATAGACTTTATGTAATCGAAGAACATGGAACGCATGATGAATGACTAGATTTATTGATTCAGTCGCGATACCCATGTTCCAATATTTGTTTCCAATCCAGTAGCCCATTTGAGCATTCTTACTAACCCTGTCGATCTTCTGCAAGCTGATCACACCGACTAGGCTGCCATTGTCTACAAGCTCTATAGCGAAGTCTAGCTCCTTTTTTAACTGGAAGTTTCTGCGACTTTTGTTAATGAACCTTCTTGCATCTACCATCTCATAAGGATAAGGTACGTGTACAAGATATCGGACAACGTCCGATGTGACAAGTCGTGGCATTGTCGGAATGTCCTTATATCGAAATTGTCTCAGCCTAACGAGTTTACTCTCCAATGTTGGAAATTCAGGCAATGTATCTACACCTCCATGAATAACATTTCTACTCTGTTTCTCTAATACTTTCAACTAACACTCGTCACTATGCTGAGTATATTGGTTGGAAATTTATTTTTATCACTGTACCATCGCTAAAGGTCTAGTGAGGATTTGATTCTCAGCTTTTATGGCGTATGGGTTCGATGAAACGTGTAAATGTAATCGGAGAGAGCGAGGTTGAAAACGATATCTAATTCCTGGTCAACTTTTCTGTCACGCTCAGAGTTCGTTATATCTGAACCCAAATTGACTTGTATTTCTCAACAGGGCATCCGGTCTACATTTCCATATCGCTAACTATCAGTTGGTTCACGGTACATTATGAAAGATAAAAGATCATACGTGAGTGAGTGAGTGAGTATGCCCTCCCCCCCTAGCAAGTACTTTTTAGTATTAATATGAGTGATGAAGTGGTAGCATATATGACAGGAGAGAGAGGAAAAGCAGCGCCTGCATCAGTAGAAGACGTGGAGGAGGCTGTTAGAACAAAAAACGATACAACTAATACCAATATGAATACTAATATCGAATCTGAAGCAACAGTTCCAATCCTGGATCTAGAAATTCAGGATATTGAAGGAGTAGGACCTACCACAGCAAAGAAGCTGAAAGAAGCGGGTATTGTATCCGTAATGGATTTGGCCGTGACCAGCGCAGAAGAGCTGTCAGTTGACCTTAATTCTTCAAAGGAAAGCGCGGCTGCTTTCATAATATCAGCCCAAAAGCTCTTAAGAGATTCTAATCTCATACAGAAAGAGTTTGTTACCGCTGACGCGGCTCTCGAAAAGAGACGGTCGATGCTCCGATGTTCTACAGGATCTCGAGCCTTGGATGAACTCTTGTTGGGAGGAATAGAAACACAGGCTTTAACTGAATTCTATGGAGAATTCGGTTCTGGGAAATCGCAGATATGTCATACATTGTGTGCTACGGCTAGACAACCTATTGAATCAGGTGGAATGGATAGTGGAGTAATTTACATAGACACGGAAGGAACTTTTAGACCTGAAAGAGTGGAGCAGATAGCTAGAGCTAGAGGACTTGATCACAGACATGTATTAAAGAGTATTGCAGTATGTAAGGTCTACAATAGCTCACATCTCGAACTGATAGTCAAAGACCTCGGTAAATATGTCAATGATTTTAATGCAAAATTGGTAATAATTGACGGCATTATATCTCTACATAGAGCGGAATTTGCGGGAAGAGGTACTTTGGCCGATCGACAACAGAGACTCAACGGTATGTTACATAAGATTATAAGGTTAGCAGAGATATTCAACATTGCTGTCGTTATAACAAATCAGGTTCTGTCCTCTCCTGATACCTTCTTTGGAGATCCTACAAAAGCAGCTGGTGGCAACCTAGTAGCACACTCTTCAACTTATAGGGTATATCTTAGAAAGTCTGGAGAGAACAGGGTAGCAAAGATGATGGACTCGCCTTACCATCCGTATTCTGATACTAGATTTACCATAAATGAAAAAGGGGCTGATGATATCGAGGAAGAAGGAATATCAAAGAATAGTGTTGGTAATAAGAAAGGTAACAAATCAACAACAACGACTGATTAGTTCAGCTCAATAACTGTTTAAATTAATCAGGAGGAAAAATTGTGTCAATACAATTCAAATCGGAATAATATTGGGTAGGACAAAGGTATAAAATGAAATGTCTGTGCCCTCTTCAGATGCAACTGATATAGCTATAGCACGCTGTTCCGAATTCTTTGGTAGAGGAATGGAAACAAAAACCTGCTGAGAAATTAGAGTAGAATTGGAGACCGCATAACATCAAAGCACCAAGTCAAATTCCCTGGCAGGCAACATATTCGGTATGCTGTAGGCTGCTACGCTAGTTTCCATCAAATAGCCCCTGTTCAGCTTCATTAACATCAGTGCAAAGTGATTTCCACTTGCAGCAGCCAATTTCATATAGTTTGTCTTTGTACACATGATAGACCGTTCCCTCCCGGGAGGGTACGACATTAATTTTCGTATTTTTTAGAAAAAGTTTTAAAAACTAATGTTCCGTATGAGCATACGATAAATCATTTCCGGTGTTATTGAACATTGTTCTACGATGTGAAATTTACCCTAGTCAATCGACTAGGGTAGGTAAAAAATGACGTATTAAGCTTAATACGTTTTTATTTTCAGCAATCATCATTTAATATAAGTATAGGTGTCCGAAATTGGCAGGTAGCATCATCCAAGTGAAAATTCAATTCAACCCCATATGCTTTCGACTCAATTCCCACATAATGGACTGTTAGATTCGGCAGTGCTTTCGTACCCACTCATCAGCAGAGTAACTAACAATCTGTCAAACTGCACGCCAATACAGACTTGGAATCGGCTTCCCTCCCGGGAGCCAAAGGCATCCAAAATTGACAGAGGCGTTTTGCAATCTTTCCCCTCGTGTTATCCAATTAGTGTTCAATCTTCAACTTCTTTATCGTTCCCATCTAGTAGAATTAGTTTGAACCGATAGAGGATAATTCTAGGTCGATTCTTCCTTTTGCCAGTATAAAAGTTTCTTGCTCTTTTTCTATTCCAATAAATCGTCGTTTCAGCCTCAGGGCTGCTATGCCAGTTGTAGCGGCACCCATCAGTGGGTCGAACACGACATCGTCCTGGATGGTTAGTTTTGAAATGATATGCTCTGCCTCTATCGGTGATTGCTCCCAGCCATGTAGCGCTTTACTTGGTGGCTGAGATTCTATCACGTCTGCAATAGAGTCCGAAACCCTCAAGCTGTTGCCCTTTACGAACCAGAGGAGGGGTTTCCACATAACATATACGCGTTGATATTGCAAAAGTCTAGAACTACCATTATGTTTTACCACCATTTCCCACCAATATTTCAACCCGGAATTTTTCATGTAATCAAAGATCTGTGGTAATGCGTAGTGTCCGGCATACATGACTAGGCTTCCGCCTTCCTTCAAAACTCTACACGCGAGCTTTCCCAACGGTTCATACATTGGCAGCCACTCCTTGTGATAAGGCGGATCTGTAAAGATTAAATCAATACTCTTGTCCCCAATTGTAGCAGTATCTACGTATTGAAAATCTCCCTGAATCAACTTTATTCTAGAAGCAATTTCTTTGCCATGTTGAGATCCACTTGCGGCGGCTTCTTGAACCTGTCTGATTAGATCTTCTTTCTGTTCTTGTCTTTTGATCTGATTATACACATTGGTTATCCCGATAGTATCTTTTCTGAGATTATTTTTTTGGTCTTCAGTACCTTTTTCGATAATCTTCTTGCCTCTCTCGTACGTGGTAGTAGAAACTCCGATCTTTTTCGCAATTATCTCAGATACCTTTCCTTTCTCCTCACATGGTTCAAGGGTAGCATCGATAGATGCTCCCCTTTGTTCATTATTTTCGTCGTGTTCCTCTTTTTTGTTGGCTAGTCCTACTATATGACCACCAAGGGACATCCTCCTCTTCGCCCTCTCTTTTTCTATATTTTCTAATGAGTAGCCGATTTCGACTCTCTGAAACTCATTCAGCTGGCGCCTTCTAAGGTTAACTTCGATTAGAAATTGCTTCTCTTCTAAGGAATCTTTGAATTCTTCGGTGTGGAATTGGAGGGGAATACCAAGCTCCTTACAAGCTCGGAATCGATGATGCCCGTCGAGAACAATTCCTTGCTTGTTTACTATTACTGGGACATGCAACCCTTGCTCCTTGATCGATTGCTTTAGAGATTCGAACTCAGATCCTGATAGCGATGGAATTTGCTTGAGGTACTCTTTTTTGGTAGAAATTGTTCTATTGTTAGTGCTGGTGTTGTTCTTATTATTTGGACCATTAAAATTACTCATATCTAATGCTATAGAGATTCATTTTTTAAAAAGAAGGCACATCGAATTTAGACAGAAACCCTTTTATATTACGTTCATATGAGTTCTGTCCATTTTTCATTCTGGTCACTCTCAGGCCAACTAGATGGAAACTAAGAAGGTCGACGACATACAGATTGTCCATCAAAACAAAAAAATTTGTAGGAAGCTCTCTTTGTAGTCTCCTTACGCCATTAGTACAGTCTAACAGTTACTTAAGCGGTTCTTTTTGTATGCATCTATAATG
>WJXE01000158.1 GCA_009665115.1 Nitrosopumilales archaeon | reverse complement strand
TTGTTCCATTTGGATTTCCATATGGCTTGTCGTAACATGTATGAAAGACTATATTCTAAAATTATTGTTGGTGAAGCCTATTATCCTAGTGTAAGAAATATTGTGGAAGACGTTTATTTCTTTCATATTTTGTGCAATATCCAGATAAAATCAATAGAGTATTACAAACACTTCTTTCGACCACAACAAACCCTGGTTGACGAATATATTATCAGGAGAGGCTAGATTATACTCCCCGTAGTTGATTCTAGGGAAAGAAGAAAGAGTTCCGTAGTTCTCAGTGTAGGCGAGTAAGACCGCATCTTAAGAAAATAGTCGGATTAAACCTGGAGCCTTAGATGAAGGTTTTTAGGGAGAAATTTTAGCCATTTCTCTTCCATATACTTCTCTGAATTCTCTTGGCTTCGCATCTTTAAAAACATCCTTACTACAATATTTTAAAGAGTATGCAGCCATCATATCAAGTATAGGTTGCAATTCCAGACCTTTTTCAACAGGATGGTATTCTACCCTGACAGGTTTTTCGTTAGGATAGACCTTACGTTTTATCAATCCATATTTCTCCATTTCCCTTAACCTTGCTGAAAGAGTCTTTGGATTACTTTCCTCTATGGAGTTTAAAAATTGGTTAAACCTATTCTGCTTGCCATTTATCATATTCCTTAGAATCAAAATCGTGAACCTTTTCCCAATAATATTAAGCGTATTGTTAATTGGGCAACATCTTATCTTAGAATCACTCCTAGGTGTCGGATTTATTGTTATTGAATCTCTGTCTGTTACTGACGTCATCGTTATCAGGATCTACCGGCTTTCAGGCCCACGATAATGCTTGGTAGTTAATGGGTTATATAGTTACCCATCTATAGCTAATATAGATGCTCACTACGTACTAACCTAGTAACTTTTTGCTTACTATACTGTTTATATGTAATTACTATGTTATATTAGGTATGGTGATGTTAGTATAGTTATTGAATTGCGAGATGATAATAGTAAGAATAATCGTTCAAACATCCAGGTAGATATTACTACTACCGCTGCCGCTACCATAGCTAAATGTCAGAGTTGTGGAAATGACCAGATAATCACAGATTCTGAGTCTGGCGAGATGATTTGCGATAAATGTGGTCTAGTGATTTCTGATAAATTAGAGGAAATAGGACCTGAGTGGCGTACGTTTGCTACAGATGAAATGGGAGGGAGAACGAGAACTGGGCCTGTACAATCTCTGGCTCGTCATGATATGGGTCTATCAACAATCATTGGAAGAACTGACAGAGATGCCAATGGTAACAAGCTTGATGTGGCGATGCGTACAAGAATGAGTAGACTTAAGACATGGGACAGTAGATCTCAAATTCACACACCAACTGAAAGAAGTCTCCAACAAGCTTTCTTCCAACTTGATGTATTGAAAGATAAACTTGGACTATCTGATGTAATCGTAGAGAAATCAGCATATATTTATAGAAAAGCTCAGGCAAGAATGATGATACGTGGTAGAACCATTTCAGGGGTGCTAGCCGCTGCGATATATATTGCATGCAGAGAAATGGGAGCTCCGAGAACATTAAAAGATATAGCAACAGCATGTAATGTAAAGCGTAAAGAACTATCAAAGGATTATAGAATGCTCCACTCCAGACTTGACCTTAAAATACCACAACTCGAACCAATGAAATGTATAGCTAAAGTTGCGAATATAGCTAAATTGGGTGAAAGAACGAAACGACAAGCAGCAGAAATCATGAGTAATGTAACCAAAAAAGAAATCTCCGCTGGAAAAGATCCTATGGGACTTGCAGCATCTATACTCTACCTATCAAGTATTAAGACTGGAGAGATAATTACTCAATCAGATATTGCGAGGGCGGCTGGCGTAACAGAAGTCACTGTCAGGAACAGAGCTAAAGAAGTCAGAGATAAACTTGAGTTGAACTAACAAGGACGGATAGAAGTTCCACTGGCTCCTTCAATAGACTCGAGATATTCAACATGGTTGTTGAATATCTTACATTATATCCCAGAGGATAGAAGGGTGATAAATGAGATGCGGGACCAGCGAGGTTAGGATTTGTGAAATGCTCGGGCTTCACATATTCCTGGTATTGCAGGAGTATTACAAAGTAACACTATCACTCCGACTCTCGTCCGGGTGGACCGCTTGGACCGACTGGTAAAATAGCGCGGGTGACAAGTCAACCCGATGCCATATGCGTACAATAGAAACGAGACACCGACCATTTTTTATTTTTTAAGGTTAGAAATTCAAATAATGCCTGTCTAGAAAAGTGTTTATCTATATTTGAAACGACCCACATGGTTTTGGGTGGTACCTCGAGATCTAATGACAAGGAAAAATTCTTGTCAAAAGTGTGGCTATATGGTGCCGCATAGAGTTTCATTCTTTTTAAAATTTGCAGAGGACTACGAAGGTGAATCAGGTGTTAATGCTAAGTCTTATAAAGAAGAGAAAAATAGTGGAGAGCAGTTTATAATCTCGTTGTGCATATTTCATACATAGACTTATGGACTATTATGAAAATCTTTTAAGGTTGTACAAAGTTGCAGATCCTAAAGGTTATTCAAATCTAAAGAAGACCTCTAAGAGAAGGGATAACGTTTTGCTCGATTCAGGTCACTACTCTACTCAGGCATGGGGTGCCTTAAAAAAATGCTGGCAAGGATACAAAATTGCAAAGGGGGAATGGGATACAAAGAAGATGGAATATTATGCTAAGGGTATTCGGAAATTTCAAAGGGAATTGAAGAAACCAGTATTAGATTTTCCACAACTAGGTTTGACAGGTGAATTGACGAATGAGGAAGAACGAGATACAAACAATGAATGGGCAGGCCGTAATTCTGGAGACGTACGGAAAGAAATAGAGAACCGCGAATTGCAAGAACTAGAGGAAGACCCTTTTGGAATTGAACGTGAACCTGACCCAAGAAAAGGCCAAGAAGAATACTTCCGCCGAATACGTCAGGAATGGATAGATCCTGGATCCTCAGAAGAAAATGGAACATAAAGAAGGAGAAATAGCAGTCATTCAATCATCGAAAGTAATATCATGTGAAAGGAACTTATTTTAGATCCAGGGACAAAATGTATTTTTAAATCTTCATTCTTACCATTCTTTACCTGCGCTCTCACCACATTGGTCAAAATTAAAATGTATTGTCAACATTATCGAACTTTTTTACTCACGCCGTTAACAACCTGTTACACCCGACGTTAAGTTCACAGAGGCAGTTATCTACATTTATTGTCGTTCCTTTCGGCTTTGTCTGCTTCTTTTTGTTAAAAGTTATTTCTAATATTCCATTATTGTAAGTAGATCTGCTGTTTCGATATGTGTTTCAGGTGGTATTTTCACAGTTCCATGATATTTCCGTTGAGGATCTTCGTTTTTCGACGGCAACTGTGCCATCATAAGAAAACTAGAAGCGTTTCCATATAATTTAGTAGTAAATCACGGCTGTGTAATGTATCAAAGTCTAAGCTTTAATCGTCGTTGGTATTCAAAACCCATAAAGCCAAGTCTCGTATAACAAATAAATTGTATGAATAATGCTAGTTGCCTGTGTTTGGCCTTCTGTTTTTATGATCACAAATATACAATGCTCTCTAATTACATTTAATAATATGAAAATTCTGAATGCAAGTCCAGGATTTGGCAGAGAATTGACTGAGGATGAAGTGAGGAGCTTTTTGGGCAATAACAAACTCAATATCCATCTTGGTACAATTGACAGCAAGGGAGATCCAAATATACATCCGACATGGTATTTTTTTGATCCCACCAACAATAAGTTTTACATTGAGACTTCCAAGAATTCAAAGAAAAAAGAAAATTTGAACAGAAAAAATATCATCTATTATTGTGTGGATGACCCCAATCCACCATACAAAGGAGTTAGAGGCAAAGGAAAAGTCAAAATCCATGAAAACATCGATCACAATATACCAATAGCCGAAAAGATAATGGTCAAATATCTTGGAAGCCTCGCTCATCCTATGGCAACTTCTCTTATGAGTAACGTCAAAGATGGAGATTCAGTTATCTTAGAAATTACGCCAAATTACTATTCAACTTGGGATTACACAAGTAATGATAAGAAAAACAACAGCAAGACTAGCTAGCTAACGAATACCACTATATCCATCATGTACTACTGTAATCACATAAACAATTTTCTCATCTAGGAAGATAGCAGAATAAAGATTTCTCTTTATAACTTACTGAAAAATGCATAAAGCTCACTGCTTCGCAATAAAGTGCTAAGAATAAGAGTTGCAACATGTCCCTTATAAAATTCTATAATTAAACCATATGTAGACAGTTCAAATCTCGAATCACATTAAACTCGAAAAGAAATATTTACTATGGTGGGATAATTGTGACTACTTGAGTATGAAGTTCAATGATGGTGATGCAGTAATGTTTGTACTGGCTAAGAAGGTACGTTCATTCACATTACTGTTATTAGTATGGAAGAGTTAATTGAGCTTTAGTCTTTACCCCATTGCCCAAGTCTATTACCAAATTTCTATATTTTATTGTCTAGATGTATTGTTGAGTTAGCGCCGTCTGTTGTTCTCTACAATTACCAATAGTGCATGAACAAGACGATACGAGCATAGCAATCAATAATAACCCTATAGAAAATGTCATAGTTCTTGTCTTATACAATTCAAAATACTCGCCTCACGCTTGAATGTTAGATTTCAGACCAAACTCTACAAGATATTGTTTACGTATACCCACCACATGTTTGAAGTCACTATATATATCATTAATCTCGGGTCTTCAAGTG
>WJXE01000157.1 GCA_009665115.1 Nitrosopumilales archaeon | reverse complement strand
AAACTATATAAAGGCGTTAAATACCAATCTAATTGAAAAATATCTAGAATATACTTCTGAGACATAGTTCTAATACATTTGACTTTATATGCACAAGAATTCCCGCATTAGGCCCAAAGTAACGTCGTCCATTACCTAGGCGATGGTTTGTCTTCTTTTGTCATACTTGGATGCCAACTTTCAGTCCATTCGTACCAACAATGTTTGCATCTGAGATTGTAATTATCTCCAACATATGCAATAGCATCCTTATCATTAGAATTACATCTAGGACACTTGGCATGAGATAATACCTCTGAGAAACGCTTGTTATGGTCTATCTCAGTCATTTCCTACACCTAGTTTTATGTATCAATTCAAATTTCCTAGCTCGAACCGCTACTACAGCTACCGCTGCTGCTACTTCCTCTCCATTTTTATTGTTAACATAGCAAATGTTCTTCTAAAAGATAATTTATTTGGTTCCAGCACTACCTACTATCTCATGCCAATCAAATCATTAATAATATATTGCAAATTGGCCATGAGCGTGCAAGCTTAGCCAATTGACAATGAGCACATTATCGTTTTGCCTTCGGATTATCTCAAATCACTCGATATCAAAGTAATCAAATCTTGTAACATTTCAATGAGGCTTTGACATGACTGTCCTAGGTTAGTTAACAAGTTTAGATTATCATATGCAAATTCGCTTAGTGGATATCTAGAAACTGATTCCATTCTATAGAGGCAAGGATAGAGATTTACCATACAAGATAATGTAGTAAGGAAAGACATATCAGGCTGCGTGCTAATTGCCATAACGGAATTCTGATGGTACTCATATCTGGATCTCACAAATTGCGAATAATTTCTTACATTATTGATATAGTTTCTTCTTAGGTCCAGCCTCTGTACTAAACTATCTAAAGACGAATCATAATTATCAATTGCACTTATGACACGCCGAAGAGCCTGACTCTGATGTGCATCTGTTATATTAGGAAGCCTACTTTCATAAGCACGTTTTTCTATGTTAGCAATATCTTTAAGCAGCGTTATAGTGGATTCTTCTGTGTCGTGTCCTAATCTATGCCAAATGTCGTCATAAACAGGTATAGAATCTAAAATTTTGGTGAGTGGTTGCGATAAATGTAAATGTCAGTTGTGGATGAATAACATATTCTGTCTCGGAGGTCGTATATATATAATTTTTTTCGAAATACCAAAATCCTCATAGGCTTCATTGAGCATTTTTGGAATCTCGTTCATTCTGCAAAGCTAGGCTTCGAATTACCCTTTCCATAAATTTATTTGGCATAACTTACCACAGAAGATCATCATTGTTAGCATATTTTTTTTTGAATTAGACGTGACGTTACACTGCTTGATTCTGCGTGTTTTACTAATGTTACACTCTATTACTTACCTTCTGTCCAAATACTAATTTAACCGTAACCGCGTTTGAAAGTGCTTGTAATTTGTCACAACTGCTGTTAGCTGTGGTATTTTATTATCTTTTATTGTAGTCACTAATTGCTCAGTACCAAAGCGTTTTACAACAAATTCCTTGGAAAAGAGGATGTCTTTATCAAATCCGTTGGCAGCGTAAACTTTCGTTACTGCATTTATTGTTTTGTTGAGAATTGGATTGAATAAAATAATATTAGATGGTTCCAGGTCTGTTCAACTTTAAGCCTGGTTATCTTCTTCGGTCGAATCTTGGTGAGTGCGAGGAGATACAATAGCCACAGGAATCAGTATTAGGTCTTTTATGGCAAATGCACTCGCACCTACCGCCTATTGAATAATTTTTTCTTTTCAATGACCTTACCTCAAAGTCATACCTGTATTAAAGATACTGATCCTAATCGATCGGTTAGCTACTTATCACAAAGTTAGCTGACTTTCACATAGGCTTTTTAAAGTACTTTCGTTTCTTTGAATAACCTTATTTTTCGCTGACCATCGGTTGGCCTAGAATCAAACGTTTCTTTATCACTTCCATAGTGAGGAATAATCGAGTACGGTCTATCCATAAACTTCTGAAACCTCTGAGCAGCGAAAAAAAGATTAGCGCAAGGGCCAGAAAAGAGCCTCAACTGTAGGAAAATTGTTTTAGTTAATACCTCTTACTCATATTGCACTGGAGTACATCAAGCTAATTAGTGGGCGCTTTGAGACTGGCCTAAGAAATGAAGCCTTAAGAATAATCGGAGATTTTTGGAACGCAAGCGTAGGAAATGCGAGAGGTGTTAAGGGCTGCTATCGATCGAGAGCTTAGATAACCCACAAGAAACCACAAATACAACAGCCTCGCATACCAACGAACAGATGTACGAATTTTACACAGGAGATAAGAAATACCAAGAGCTTTTGCATAAGGTTAAATCAATGATGTACTGAGAATCAGAGACAGATGAATCTAGTGTTTCCAAATATAAAATGAAAAAAAATCTGGTTGATATTGATATTGCCACGAGTCTAATTCCAGACGAAGACATTATTGCCAAAGAGATCCAATAATGGCAGTGTTTTGCAGATTGTTTGCCATTTGAGGAGGAAAAAGTAGATGGTTGAAGGAGATGGTTCCCGAGTTAGAAAGAGAAAATTAGGTGAGTGACAAATATGCAATCATATTCCAGGGTTTAACCATATATCCGAAGAAAAATCTTCATACACATTAGACTGGTGAGGCAGGTCTACAAATAATGAAGGGGATTGATGTAATATCTTATAGAGACAGAATCCTCAGGAGTTATATCATTCCAAAATAATCTCACGTTTCACTTATGACGGAATCACTTTCTGTTCTACCTTCAGATTATTCAGTTATCATTTATCTATTGTTCTTGTTTGTGGTAGTAATATTTGGGATAAGGAGATGGACAAAACGGAAGACAAAGTTGAGAGCTATGATTGGCATGCTTCTAACTATTGCATCAACCTACGTATGGTTGTCTTCGCATTCTCTTCCTCATTATTTGACTACGGGACAACAAAAAGCCATTGCAATATCTCTTTTGTTAATCGCTCTGGCAATCCTGTATCGTGGACCGGCACGCATTAAGAAACAGAATAGGGTTTCTTTTCCAGGTGGTGTGAAGGCGGTAGTCCTCCGTAGGCAGAAGTACAGGTGTGCCATCTGCAAAGAAAAACTCGAGCTGTACGGAAGAGACTTTCATCATAAGAATGGTGATAGATCCAATAATAAACCCTCTAACTGTCAAGTATTGTGTCCTCAGTGTCACAGGAGAAATCATGCAGAAGAGTTAAAATTAGATGTTAGGTAGAATGATATTTCGCCTAGAATCAATCTTTGGCTTGATCTATCTTACCAGCGGATTGTCGTAGGACTTCTGGCCCCTGATTTAGCCTTTTTTGACAGATTCAAACCCAAACGTGCGGACAACTAGAATATATCATGATGTGAGGCATTACTAACGACAACCTATTTTAGCGCTAGAAAATTACTTTTATATTCCCCATCACAAAGTAAAAGCTGTGTGGTGGTCGGCGATGATGTTGAGAATAGAAACCGTAAATCATCAATATTGATACTCGATGATGACTTTGATATCGTCACAGTAATAAAATTAGGTCTTCAAAAGTACCGTTCGTTTGACGTTTATGCATTTACAGACCCAGCTTTGGCATTGGAACATTTTAAGGTAAATGCTTCAAAGTATCGTCTGGTTATATCTGATATTAGAATGCCACAGATGAATGGATTTGAGTTTATAAAAAAAGTTAAAGAAATAAAACCCGAAGTTAAGGTCTTTTTTATGACTGCATTTGAAATTAATGACATTGAATTTAGGAGAGTTTTACCTTCCATGAGAATAGATGAATTCATTCAAAAGCCAGTATCACTGGAGAAATTGACTACCTTAGTACGAAATCATACCACTATCAATTGAAAGAGACAGGGCATTAATACTTATAAGGATGCTAGATTTTTCTAAACTTGATATCTTTTTGCAACATATATCTACCAAACCATAACTGTGTGTATCCATTATGTGTACTCATTTGAACCAATTCCATGCCCGTAGTTTTCCTGATTTTCTCTAGTGCTTTAGCATCTGCGAAGAAATCATTTGTATTGAATATAAGAAATTCTTTATTTCCATCTTTTATATATTCAAAACCGCAATCTTTTGTACAGTCTAAAGTATCCCATATCCACTCCTCACATTCATCTATTGGTAGTTGCATTGACTGGTTTGTAGTACTCATTATTCCTCTGTTATCACTGTAAATTTCATATAACATGTGATTTATAGGTTTTAAATAAATCTTATACTTATTTATTAATCGTATACATAAAGCAGATACTAAAGACAATCTTTCCTTGGATAAATATATCACAGGTCCTCTAAGGGATAAAGATGAATATAAAGAAATATTGAATAATGTTAGCAAGATCTCGTCCTCGTTGTTGAGTATAATTCATAAATACACACATGAAAATCAAAACACCATAACTATGAGACCGCTTCGCGAGGATCTGGAATTTTTATACTTTTCGGCTTCATTACTCACAAAATATCTTGTCTCTAAACGATATCAAATCGTAGGTCCGTCAAAGCGTTATACCGGAAAATGTAAGAGTGGTTAATATTAACAGCGAATACAGGGTAAATGCTCTGCAATTGAGTGAGACTCAAAAGTTGCGTAATTTTTCATGAATACAAAAGTAACCCAATGAAATCCAGAACCGTCATAATATAATATCAGTGTTGCGTTATCATAAAGTATGATTCGAATTGGTCTGCTTTGTGTTCTGGTAGTTTCTGGCATGCTATATCTTCAAATAACATTTTGGCGCTTTAGCACACTGATTAGGAT
>WJXE01000156.1 GCA_009665115.1 Nitrosopumilales archaeon | reverse complement strand
GCCCTAGGCTGCTGGGCTGGGATTGTCACTCTAGAATAGCGCAAGAGACAAATCTAAGTAACGCCCTTAAAATATTTATTGCTACTACGTTTCGCAGAATCAATTTGCACGAGGTTTGAGTTTCGACTGAAATGAGCAAGAGAAAACAAATCCTAACTCTACTTCTAAGGTCGCCATGTGTATACGGAAAGCCGTATAGTGAGAACACATGAGCAAACCCACAGCCTTCGGGAATACGAATACTATTTGGCCGCCACTTTAAGAGTGAATTAGTTAGGCCGATAGAATGAATTCCCGAACCCTTACGGCTTGCAGATATCAACTCTCAAGCGTTAACAAACTCGGTACTTTATCCGTAACTCACTAACAGCAAAATTTTTTCCACAAGAAATAAGTTGGAGTATTTCGGTACTAGGTATGTTGTCATTCTTCGGAGGAAATCCTAGCGGAAATGTCGATAAAAGTAAGTACGAGCATCTTACGATGAGTATAAGACAAACAGTCCTCGAAAGGGCACATCGTCGGTGTCAAGAGTGTTCTGTGAAGTTTAGTCCAAGTGTCCATCCTAATTTTGAGCATATAAACGGATCTTTGAAAGACAATCGACCAATTAATTTACGTGCCTTATGTCCAGAATGTTTCAAATCGGTAGCAAAGAAAGAAAATCGCAAGGGAATCCTTGGGAATATTCGCTACACAATTGGAGGCATGCTAAAGTAGGGAAATACAGCCAGACACACATATAGACTCATAAAGCTCGTGAAGGGATTCAGAAGCAAGCCACCAGATTTACAAGAGCACTTGTCTGTGGACGCCATCCGTTATTATTTCTATTGCGTTTCCTTTTCCTTCTCTTAGCGCTCGAATGTAAGGGAGAGTTTCACACTTTATTAACGGATTTTCCAGGTAAAAATCATGTGGTCAGAGGTAGATTTCTTCTTTTCATATTCCGCAATTTGGGACTCCATATTCAATGTAATGTCTATATCATCTAAACCCTCAAGCAATTTCTTTTTTCTTGACTCATCTATTTGAAAATGTAGGATTTTATGAGCAACTAACACTTCTTGTACTGCCAAATCTATCTTGATCTCTTCATCATCGGCGTCTCTAATCAAATACTCTACATCTGAGGCGTTTAATTTGATTGGCAAAATTCCATTTTTAAAACAATTGCTATAGAAGATATCAGCAAAGGATGGTGCTATTATTGCCTTGAATCCATAATCTTCGAGCGCCCACACCGCATGTTCACGAGAACTGCCACTGCCAAAGTTATCACGTGTCACCAATATCTCTCGTCCTTGATATTTCGGATCATTTAATACAAAATTGGGTTTCAGCTTACCATTCTTATCAAAGCGCCAATCATAAAATAAGTATTTGCCATAGCCGGTCTTTTGAATCAATTTGAGAAACTGCTTAGGGATTATTTGATCCGTATCTATGTTGGCCATATCAAGCGGTGTAGCTTTGCTTTTTATGATTCTAATAGGCTCCATTCTGGTGTCCCCCCATGCATAGTTTTATCCTGAGCTTACCTATAACCAATCTCTAATGTCGACAAAATGACCTTCGATTGCAGCGGCTGCTGCCATAACTGGACTGACAAGGTGTGTTTTACCGCCTGTTCCTTGTCGTCCTTCAAAGTTACGATTCGACGTACTGGCACATCTTTCGCCAGGAGCAAGTATATCGGGGTTCATTCCAAGGCACATACTGCAGCCCGACTCTCGCCATTCGAATCCAGCAGCCTTAAAGATTTTATCTAGTCCCAGCCGTTCAGCTTCCCTCTTTACTTGTTGCGAACCAGGCACTACCATCGCCCTAACGTTCGGTGATACTTTTCTTCCCTTTGCAATGATCGAAGCTTCCAATAAATCTCCTAGCCTACTGTTAGTACATGACCCGATGAATACACGATCAATCGGAATCTCTACTATAGGAGTCCCCGGTTCGAGCGCCATATAATCCAGAGCGCGGAACGCAGCTTTTCTCTCATTTTCACTTCCTTTTGCAAAATCGGCTGGGAAGGGAATAGTTTCAGTGACATCTACTACCATCGATGGGTTCGTTCCCCAACTGACCTGTGGTGCAAGATGATCTACATTCAAAATAAAGGACTCGTCGAACTGTGCATTAGGATCTGTCGTCAAATTTTCTTCCCAGAATTCCACCATTTTTTCGAACTGTTCTCCTTGAGGGGCATATCTTCGTCCCCTGATATACTCGAAAGTAGTCCTATCAGGGGCTATCAATCCTGCTCTTGCGCCAGCCTCAATAGACATATTGCAAATAGTCATTCTCTCTTCCATCGAAAATTTGGATATCGTTTCGCCCCGGTATTCTATCACCGTACTTGTAGCTCCAGAAGTACCTATTTGGCGGATAAGGGAAAGTATAACGTCCTTGGCAGTTACTGCGCGTGGATTTCTAGGACTACCGACGATATTTATTGCAAAAGTTTTTGGTTTATCCATCCATAAGCACTGAGTGGCTAACACATGCTCGACCTCACTGGTTCCTATACCGAATGCAATAGTGCCAAAGGCACCGTGTGTTGAAGTGTGGCTATCGCCGCAAACGATCGTTGTTCCAGGGAGCGTTATTCCTAGCTCCGGAGCAATAATATGTACAATGCCTTGATCTGGGCTATTGACATCAAAGAGAGTTATTCCGAAGTCTTTACAATTTTGTTCCAATCTGTGAATCTGTAGAGATGATATTGGATCGACAATCGGAAGTGACCTATTGTCTGTCGGTACATTATGATCCATCGTTGCAAATGTCAACTCCGGTCTCCTGACAGTCCTGCCTATTGCTCGGAGACCGGCAAATGCTTGAGGGGACGTAACTTCGTGGATCAAGTGTCTGTCAATATATAACAGAGACGGTCCTTGTTCGCTTTCATTTCCTGGTCCTACTACATGACTGTCCCAGATCTTCTCAAATAGCGTCTCAGACATGTGCTTATCTATGATTAACTGAGCAGAAATATAATCATTGGCGGTTATCGCAACTTTAGATGCCAATCAACCATACAATATAATCTGTTCGTATTATTTGCGTCATGTCTCATCCCCGATGGAATCAATCGAGAATACTTAAATCTGGTAACGATTCTGATACTCGTAATATGCGTTCGCAGGATAATCGATACGAAGAATATATTGCAGAGCACATCAGGAAAGGAACGACTACTTGTGCCTTGACTTGCAAGGACGGAGTAGTGTTAGCTGCTGATACAAGGGCAAGCGCCGGTTTTTTTATTGCCGATAGACATGTAATGAAAATTCAAAGAGTTGATAGTCACCTGGGTATGACTATTGCAGGGGGAGTAGCAGACGCCCAAAATCTTGTTGATATTATGCGTTACAATGCAAATATCTACAGGATTTCGAACAAAGAACAAATACCTGTCAAGTCTGCCGCTAGACTCTGTTCTAACGTATTATTCAATCAGCGATACTTTCCTTACTACGTGCAGATAATCCTCGCTGGATTCGACGGTCAGGGAGAAGGGCAAATTTACAATATTGACCTGTTCGGTTCAATGACAACCGAAAAGTTCATCGCTACCGGTAGCGGCTCACCAGTGGCGTATGGTTACCTTGAAGCAGAATTCAAGGCAGATTTAGGTGTGAATGACGCGTACAAAGTAGCCGTCCAGTCGATTGCAGCGGCGATTAGAAGGAATGCGGGTACCGGTGACGGAATAAATGTGGTTATCATAGATAGAAACGGATATCGTGAGCTGTCCAAGGAAACTAAAGCGGCTGTCGGGGCGGTTTTTTAGGACATTCCTCGCGGGTAGACGATGATCAGTGTCATCCTGATCGGTAAAGTAGTAACCTTAATTTAGTTTTCAACCAAATTAGCAGTGTGTGGTAATCGTTAGACTTTTAACTTATTTCCTATCTAAGGAACGTGATACTTTATCAAAACATATCTCCTGTTAGACATTTCTCCGAACAAGGTAAGTTAAAAAAATCAGAAGCAATGTGACCAATTTTTTAATAATCGTGCAATCTGGGTACACCCTGGGTAGTAGAGGATAGATGTACGTGATAAGTAACTAAAAAACAAAAGCGTACCGGGGGTTATAATTGTTAGCTCGATCTCTGTTGCTCCACCCTGTTTTGACTCCTCTACTACTTATCTTTCCACGATCTCTATGAATTTTACGGGCTAGTGATTTCGTAGTCACTATCCAGATTAGAAAATTTTGCTAAGAGACAAGATCTCTTTTAACTCCGTACAAGCCCCTGTTCTTTCCATCAATTATCTTCAAATTTCTTTCGAATGAAATGCTTAGTTCTGTTAAACGCGCAGTCGCAAATAAGCAGCTACGTTTGTACCTGATTTCCTCAGGCAAATTATTATGCTGCATTCAATCTTGGACAGACATTTCAAATCCAGTATAATCTCTGACTAGTTTAGGAGAGTTCCAATGAACCATCTATCAAAGGTCTTCGCTCCAGAATTCGACCTTCAGTAATGAATTCGCAAGAGACTGTGAAGAAAAATAACTCCATGAATTTATTCCACCGTACCAATTCATCGAAATCCCTCTCATCTATAATTCCTAATGCTGACCTCAAATATGAACAACATCTTTCGTGAGTCTTTCTAAGAAGATAGGAAAAATTTCTACTATTTCCTTGGAATGTTATACCTTTCTAGGATCTATGGAAGCGGCACACATCGCATCCTCATGAAATCATCCACGATTGTCGGATCATCGACTTTCACTTTTATACGGGATACAAAGTGGCGCCTGAACAAAGAAACAAGAACGGTCATGGGTATTTGGTCTTTCTAGTTCTGGTATCGAAGTGAATTTTTGATAGATGAAAATCTATTCT
>WJXE01000155.1 GCA_009665115.1 Nitrosopumilales archaeon | reverse complement strand
TGTCAATGAAGTGTCTTTCTGCACGTTCTAAAATCGTGCAGTTTTGATTTTGGAAGGCCTCAATCAAAAGCCCTGAATTCATCAGGGATATATTATTGAGGGACATTGCACATTTGACTATAAGTTAAGAACCTGAAAAGTTGAGAGCTCGATTTACATAGTAAAATCTAGTTCGCTAATCACGCTCCAGTGCTGTATGCAATTACGTTATTAATTTTTCAAACCTAGAATCTATCATCAAGTATCCTTGCTCTAGCAAAAGTTAAGTGTTCCCAAGCATCTCCTTATTAAATTTCTGAAAATTTCACAGGTAACACTTTCAATCGCTCTCGCAGAACTATCTTCCTCCTCGTACTCCGCAACCAATCAAAAAAAGGTTAAGAGATACCTTGAAAAATACGAGGATATATTACTAATACCGGTGTGGTTACCGACAGCATCATCTGAATTGATAGTTTTAGAAGGATTGCTGGAACATATCAAAGAATCACCTCCCACTACTGAGATACTGGTCGTTATTCAAAGAATTTACCAAACATTTAAACTGAGTATGAGAAATTATCTGTTTGCAAATATCGGTTGGAATACATCCGAATTGTTATCTAAATAAGAAAACACTACTTGAATTATATAGTATATTATGCAAATAGGTATAAAACGATAAATTGATTTGACCATAAATTACAAATGGACTGCATTAAGTAATACAACAATTGGAACGTTGATGGCTTCTCTTGATACAAATATAATAATTATCGCCTTACCAACTATTGTATCTGACATCCACGTATCGCTTTTAACACTAGTATGGATAGTTCTTGGATACTCGCTTGTGACTGCATCTATTCTTCTTAACCTTGGCAGGCTTTCAGACATGTTAGGAAGAGTCAAATTATATAATATTGGATTTATTATCTTTACAATAGGATCAGCATTATGCAGCCTTTCTCAAACAGGAGAACAGCTGCTGTTATTTAGAATAGTCCAATCATTAGGGGCTGCTTTTCTTTTCTCAAATAGTGCTGCAATTATTACTGATGCATTTCCAGAAAATGAAAGAGGAGAAGCACTTGGGATTAATCAAATATCAATTGTAGTAGGATCTGTAATGGGACTTATATTTGGAGGATTACTTACTTCTTATCTTGGATGGAGGTCAATATTTTGGATAAATATACCTATTGGAGTTTTCGCAACCATCTGGTCTCATGCAAAGTTGCGTGAATTAGGAACAATTAAAAAAGAACAAATAGATTGGATAGGCAATGCTACTTTAGCTTTAGGATTGTCACTTATTTTAGTAGGAATAACATTTGGTTCTTTTCAAATTCTTAATAACATACCATTTGGAATGTATTTGTTTGTTATAGTAGGATTATCTCTAATAGGATTGTTTGTATTTGTAGAAAGAAATGTAATTAGACCAATGATCGATCTATCATTATTTAGAATAAGGTCATTCCTGGGCGGGAATATTGCAATATTTTTTAATGCAATAGCAAGGGGCGCCTTTATCTTAATCATGACATTTTATCTTCAAGGACCCACTATGAAACTTAGTCCACTCGATGCAGGCATTTATCTTCTTCCAGTTTCCATAGCATTATCTATTTTCGGACCGTTTAGTGGATGGATATCCGATAGATATGGATCTAGAGTAATATCATCTATTGGCCTTTTTATTTCTGCAATTGGATTCTTTATGCTTACAAGTTTAAGTACAAAATCTACTTTCATAGAAACTTTGTTACCTTTAGCAATGATTGGCGCAGGAATGGGTATTTTTGCTTCACCAAACAGAGCATCAATAATGAACTCAGTTCCACGATACCAAAGGGGGGTAGCAGCAGGCACTAGCACTATGTTCGTACTTAGTGGAAGTACATTAAGTGTAGGCTTGGCATTTTTGATAATGTCCCATACTATGCCATTAAATTATATTGAATCTATTTTTTTAGGAACAACGGAGATAACAACCAAAGACAGTATAAAAAGCAACAACAACAGCAATAACAATAATAACACAAATAATCAGAACCAAGTTCAAAATCGCAATAATAACAATGTCAAGATCACTATGACACTACTTCATTCTACCACAATAATCAATAATTTTCTAAGCTCGTTACACTACGTCTTCCTTCTTTCAGCTATGCTCATGCTCATCTCAATAATCCCAGTATGCATAAGTGCTGGGAATAAACGTGATAACCACAACATTAAGAACAACTAAAGTCGTTATACCAAATTTGGATAATATATTGCATTACTCCGAATGGCTCCAATTTAATCTATAGTTAATCGTAAATAAGGTGAATAATTTTAAAAAACATTACATTATATACAAAAGCATAAATATTTACGTGAACATATTATGGCAAAGACATATGGTCTACTACTGCTGTGATTCCATTCGCAGATTAAGTAAAATGAATTACATTAACTGCGATACCAAAGGCCAAGCTGTACTATACATTCAAAATGTTCAGTTTAAAACAAATCTTCCATCTGACTTGAGGGATTATAGGTATTGCATGCATTGTGGTATTGATACAAGAATGCATCCAATAATCAATTCAAAGGATGTTAATCATTGTACTGCTCTAGGAGACGGCCTGCTTAACAAGAAAATAGTTTTGTCTTTTGGACACAAAGAGAAATCTGGAAAAAGTAACGAGAGCCATAGTAATTATCTAGATTATTATGTTTTCAATCTCAATTCGTTAGATGAACTAAATAGAATTCGAAAAGACAATGCAGATTATCCTATTGGAACTTCTTTAGACTATTGCCCATATTGCGGTTATGGCTATTCTTTTAACAGTGAAATTCAAAATACCAATTTTCTTATTCGATCGAATTATTTAGCATAATAATTCTTCATTGGAATAGCCCGGCAAGTTGCTATCAGTATTTACCCAATGTAAGATTGATTTTGACTTTTGTTTTTTATATTTCGATTTTTTTTTTGATCTCTTTATCTTGTCAATTAATTCTTTACGTTCTCAACAATGACTACTAGGATTTTTTGGCAATAGTAAATGTCAATGGAAATACACAGCTCAAGCAGAATATGAAGACAAGCAGACAGAAGATTGTAACGGGGAACCCAAGGCCGTAAATATGGGACTATAATCAATTTGGAGATTGCATAAAAGTCCATAACTCTTAATGCTGACGATCTTTCCAATATATTCATTAATACTCAAGGAACGTGTGCCAACGAATGAACTTGGATCAAATCAAAGTTGAATATGTAATTTCTTTTAGTGATGCTCTTTTTGCGTTTTCTATTTCCTCTATCACTTTGTCATTCAACTCCCAACTTTTTCTAGCAACATCACAAAGTCGGAGCTAACAAGAAGATTGGGTCTATTACTCATACCGAATATAGTTCACTACACAGTTAGCTTCCTGTAGTATGCATGTATTGGATTCGCTACTATATGGTTTTCGAGCACATTAGTCATGTACGTATAGTTCACTGGCATATTATGATTAGTGAGACGTTGAGTAGGACTCAATCGGTGTCTGTTTCGGGTATTCATGATTGAACTAAAGAGCGCGCCAATAAGAATATGTTTCTCTTTCTTTCTCTTAATCTCCTACCAGAATATGGAAGCCATTCATCACCATAAGGTATATACTCTGCAACTCTAAATCCCTCTTCAACTAAATCCCTCTTCAACTCATCCCGAATACCCTTTAGAAATTCAAATTCGAAATTTTTTATACCAATTTTGGACGTTTTCCATAATCCAATGGTATGCTCAATTAGCTTGGAATCATGAGTTGCAACAGCAAACTTAAGAGTATTATTATCAACCTGCTTATTGTTTATATAATTACGGTTAAATAGTATGTCCAATAATTTAATGTAATTTGCATTAACCTCGTCATGAGATGCAAATGCAATTTGCTCATTTTCGTGATATGCTCCCTTGACTAATCTTACTTTGCCACCCACTTCAATCAAATGTAAAAGATCACTTGCACTACGTCTAAGTGCAGATTGGAGAACCACACCTATATCATGGTGATGACCAATTAGTTCAAGGTACATCATTAATGTGTCGTCAGTATATTTGGAAGACTCCATATCAATCCAAATGAATCTGCCAAACTCTATTGCTCTTTTGGTAAGAGCTCTCAAGTTCTTCAAACATAATTCATAGCTAACGGATAACCCAAGTTGTGAAGGCTTAACAGATATGCATCCTTCAATTTGACTCAAATACAGTCTTTCTAATAGATTAGAATATTCTTTGATAGTTCGATTTATCCTTTCTTCTTCGGTAAGATCTTCCCCAAGGTAATTCAAAATTGCTTTTTGTCCTTTCATATTGCAGTTTTTTGCCGCAATAAGGGCATCTTCCATGTCGCCCCCTGCAGCCCACTTTTTGACCAATCTCAAGAGTAGCCGTTCCATTAGTAAATAATTATGGCTATCCGAATGATTGGGTTGATTGTCCATATTCATAGAGACATATCTATAGACATTATAAACAGGAATGTTATTTAGAATATGTGTTTATATCTATACCTAATTCAGTGTTGGCATGGCAGCAACACTACGAAGGAATAACAGCAGCAAGACGACACTAGATAACAATAGTATAGACGATGCCACACTTGGGTTAACACCGCCACTATAGATCAGGAGCATAAATCTATAGTGGAAGAAGCCAGCGAAGCAATAATGACAAAGCATCGACTTTTAACCGTTGAAGAAACTAAGGAAATCTTGTACTATCGTAATGGCGTGTACATTCCTGGAGGTGAGATTTTGATTGAAAAGGAGGCAGAAAGAACATACGGCTACAAGGTTGCGAATCATCATCTCACTGAAATAAAGGGTCATGTTATGCGTAGTACCTATCATACACGTGAAG
>WJXE01000154.1 GCA_009665115.1 Nitrosopumilales archaeon | reverse complement strand
CACTGTGACATATGGCGTAAGGCAAATCGAGCTTCTTTAAGAACTAGTGGATTCCTGGATAATCCGAGATAATCATTTGAACACAAATGGATTTTTTCTATGCCATTGACTAATGCTCTAGCTCCGTAGACCTCAATCCTATATGGTCTCCTATACAAGTTATATTTTTTGAGCTCAGCGAGTTCATGTTTAATAGTATTACGTGTGAAGACCAATTTCGTGTATCATCTGCAGGTCCTTGTCCGGGCTATTTCCGCCGATCGTGAGATATCCACCGGTGATCAGCCCGTTTGCGCCTGCTCTCAAAGCCAGTCTGCCATTATCCTTCAAATGCAGCTCTCTTCCGCCGGCTATCTTCAGAATTGTCTTAGGCATTAAAAATCGCCAAACCGCAATTGTTCTTATAGCATCATCACCTGCGATCTGAGGAATTTGTGCTAGAGGAGTTCCCTGCTGGGCCACTAAGATATTCACCGGAACCTCTTCTGGTCTAAGCGAAGCAATAGAAAAGCCCAGTTCTAGCCTCTGTTGAGGAGTTTCCCCCATTCCAATGATTCCTCCACAACATAGTTCCAGCCCCTCGTCTTTTACAATCTGCGCAGTCTTCATTCTGTCAGCGAAATCGTGTGTTTTACATATCTTTGAAAAGTAACTTTCGGCAGCCTCTAGATTATGATTGTATCGTTTGACCCCAAGAGATTTTAGTTTACCAGCCCTTGCATGCGTCATGAATCCCAGCGAGACATTAATATCAATGTCCACCTTGTTCTTTATTTCCACAATAGTTTTGCAAATCTGTAGAAATTCTTTTTCTGGTGGTGCCCTATAAGCGCAAACTTGGCAAAAACTAGAAGCACCGCCTTCTTTCGCTATCTGTGCTCGTTGTAATATTACTTCTGTGGGCAAAACTATTTGTGCTCGTTGTAATATTATTTCTGTGGGCAAAAGTGGATACTTATTTATCCTACTATCATAAAACGATGATTGGGAACAAAAGGAGCAGTTCTCGGGACAAGTGCCGGACTTTGCGTTTAGCAGCATTTCGACATCTACCTTATTCGCATTAAAAGCTCTTGTAATCGTGTTCGCGCATTGGGCTAGGGTTCCAATATCCTTTGTGAAAAGTAATCGCTCCGCGTCTTCAAAAGAAACAGCCAAGCCAGCGAGGACGTTATTGGTCTTAACATGGATGAAGTCATGATTCTGCATTGGAATTGAAAATATATTGACCACATTTAACTTTTTGAATATTCGTAAATTATCTTTGCAAATTATGACGGTTGGGATATTTCAGAATTCGAGTATAGAAATGTGAGCAAGTAATTATGTGCTTTTCAACTAGTGTGAAACGGCTTGAAACTAAGCGTTAGGTGGGCATTTTATCCTACAAAAAGCGCGAATATGAGCAGATGTTGTCTGGGAAGTGCATTGGTGGGAGTAACCGCGGCCAACAGCTAATCTCCATGGGCCGTAGAACGAATTTCGTTACAGATACACATCTTATAGAATGTTCAGATACCGGTCCTTTTTTGGAAGGACTAAAAAATACTCCCATTTTTTTACCTTCGACTTTGTGTTCAACTAAATTTCGCCTGTACGCCCATTTTTATACTTATTATCGCACTTTATTGACAACACTATAGTTAAGGATAAACTAACTGGTCCTTACTTGTGAAATGTGCTTTTGGATACTTGAGGGTAAGTACAGAAGAACAGACAATTTTGAATCAGAAGATGGTACTACAGAAGTGGGCAGATGAACGTGGCTTCCAGGTAATTGACTTTTTTGAAGATTCGGCTGTTAGTGGGAAAATCCCGGCAGTAAAAAGAAAGGCATTTCAAGAGCTGCTAGAACTTGTGAGGATTGCACCGATAGATGCTATATTGGTTTATGAGCTTTCGCGTGTTGGTAGAACTTTTTGGGACACCCTGGATGCAATCAAGGCAATTGAGGAATATGCACCGCTAATTTCATGTTCGCCAAGAGAGTCTTTTTTGCAAAACACCGAACCTAGTGTAAGAAGGCTGATGATCGGCATACTCACTTGGGTAGCAGAGAGGGAGCGCGAAATGTTAGTACAGCGGACTAAGGATGGCATGGCTAGAGCGAAAGCCTCAGGAAAAGCAATAGGGAGACCACACAAAACACTCGATAAAGACTACTTGATTAAGTTGCTATCAGCAAATACTCCTAGATCAAAAATAGCAAGAGCACTTGGGGTTTCGAAAGCGACGCTTTACAAGGGGTTACGAGAACTCACTACTTGCTATCCTGTTCAATCTTCTGCAAGAGACGAAGCTGCACATCTAACAAAGTTCTAAGAGCTCTCCTCGGAATAGCTAACGGCGGTATGACAATCATAGTATTGGCCAAGGATCTTAGAAAGACACCCATTTTCATGGATTCACGCATAATGAAGTATTGTATGGGTTCTTTATTTTGCATGTAATTGATGGGCTTCATGTTCTTGTGAAGCTCAAATGCTGCTAGTAGCCCTTTATGTCTCAAGCTTGACACAATTGGCGACCTGGAGACTTCCTCTAGTCTCCGCCCTAAGTAATGGCTATTCTCTCTAATTTTCTGCAACAAGTTGTGTCTTTTGTATAAGTCAAGATTTGCTATCGCGGCTGCACAGGCGATCGGGTGGCCTGTAAAAGTATGCCCATGATAGAACTGCTTGCTTTCAGAATAATCCCCAAGAAAAGCATTGTAGATTTCTGCTGTAGTAAGAGTCACGGCGAGAGGACTGTATCCCCCAGTTAAGGCTTTGCCGAAGCAAACGATATCTGGGGTAGACCGTTGTGCTAAATATTCTATCATATTTCCGAGTCTACCAAACCCTGTGGCAACTTCATCGGCGATCAGAAGTAGATCATGTTTCTTACAGAGGTCAGAAATTTTTCGCTGATAGCCTTTTTCGTAAATTATCCCTCCCCCAGCTATTTGTGCGCCACTCTCCATGACTAGCGCGGCACAGCCGTAGCCGTATTTCACGATAATACGCTCAGTTTGTTCAATACATCTATTTACAAGGTTATCCTTGCTTTTTGCGGATGGGCTTTTGTCCCATGGACTGGGCGCTCTGTATACTTTAGTTAGAATGGGCTTGTATGCACGAAAGTACTTGGCTATGTACCCTAAAGACATCGCACCCAGCGTGTCACCATGATAACCATGTTCGAGCGCAATGAAATGTGTTTTTTTTGGCTTACGTTTGTTACGCCAATACTGAACTGCCATCTTCATTGCTACCTCAACAGCTGTGGAACCGTTGTCAGAATAAAAAACACTGTGCATCCCTCGAGAGAGCCTTAACAGCTTTTCAGCTAGAGTTATTGAAGGAGCGTTGGCTAATCCGAAGAGTGTTGAGTGTTGAAGAGTTCGGAGCTGCTCTGACATCTTGCTGACGATTTCGTTCTTACCATGTCCCCAGACATTGCACCACATGCTCGCAATTCCATCCAGATACCTCCTTCCTTCGTTATCGATCAAATAGAATCCCTTTCCCCCTACAATCACTCTGTTATCCCATTTTTTCCAGTCTTTCATTTGTGTATAGGGGTGCCAGATGTACCGCTTGTCGGCATGAGCGAGTCCCATTTCAATTAAATGGTACACAAATTGCTCTAATAGCATTTCCATGCGGGGACTACTTATTACAGGGACAGACACAGGCGTTGGGAAGACTGTCATAGCGGCTGCCCTGGTGCGTGTTCTTCGTGCAAGGGGTATTAATGTAGGCATAATGAAACCTTTTGCAGCTGCAAAAGGAATATTTTCAAGGAAGTACAGATCAAAGGATACTGCAATATTGGCTAGAGCAGCCCATGCAACAGACACAGACAGAGAGATGAATCCTTTTTTTTATTCCGTGCCAGCCGCTCCCTACGTTGCATCAGCGGTTACAAAACAGACAAAAGTTAGCATGTCTACTGTTCTTGATGCCTTCCACAATCTTGCGATCAAGCATGATATCGTGATTGTGGAGGGAATAGGAGGCCTAATGGTTCCACTGACACAAACGGAAACATTTGCAGACTTCGTAAAAATTCTTAACGTGCCCACCATTGTTGTTGCCAGATGTAGCCTCGGTACACTCAACCACATACTTCTTACGGTTAATGCTTCAAAAGCATATGGTTTAGATGTTATGGGTTTGGTCATGAACGGCTTTCCTCAAAGAGAAACAGCCGTAGATAAACAATTACTAACTGCAGTCAAAAAGTTAGCCGGGGTTGAAGTGCTTTGTGTTATCCCAAAAGTTGCCGAGGTCACAAATATACATTTCAAAATAGAAGAGATCGTTGTTGATAAAATTTTGCCCCGGTTGCATATTGGATCTTTTGTCTCCGAGATGCTTAAAAAATGATCTGAAAGGGGAGGCGACTTAGCAGGGTCATTCCATCAACGCCGAACAGCAGGGATATCTTCAAACGCTCGGCATGGAATGGATTAGGGGCTTGAGATGATAATGTCTAGTGTTTCTTCGTTTGGATTTGACCTCCGCGAGTGTATCCGTAAGGTCGATGCAAATCTTAGAACTGGCAATATTGGGATTTAGATAAATCTGTCTGCAAGATTTTCACGGACTAAGCGTCAAAATAGGTTTATTATATGTCACTACTGGAACTATCAATATGATAAAAGTCAAGGTGGCTACTGGATTGCTGGTGGCCTCTTTAATATTATTGATAATATACGGCGCCGATGTCGCAGTCTCCTCTAGCGGAGTGGGGTCGCCTAGTCACTCGGGATTCTTGCCCATCAATAAGGCGGCTAGGGGTGGTGTGTTCGGCGGTGGTGCTGTAATAATGTCTATAATAGGTTTCGTGATAACGCGGGGAGATCCTTCTCAAGTGATCGCGATCCTTCTGATAATTAACGGCGGTATAATCATAGCTGGTATGATAATATTAATCGCCGAGGGTTCCGGAACCACGAGAAATGCAACGATCACCATTAGTTCTACCATCGGTACTGGTATAGTTTTGGTAGGTCTAGGCATCGCGAAAGTCAAGTTGGATAGGGCTTTAATCGAGAGAAAACAGTAGACCGAAAAATAATTTTTGCGTTCTTCTTTCACCCTGTTCTGCTAAAAAAAAGTTGCTGTTCTGCATACTCTTTTATACAAAACAGTATGACTGCCAACCGATGAAGGCGATTATTTTGGCAGGAGGATTGGGCAAAAGATTGAGGCCCTTAACAGACGAAAGACCCAAACCAATGATCGAAGTATTAAACATCCCAATTATAGAATGGCAAATCAAGTGGTTTAAGAAACACGGAACGAACGAGATGGTTATATGTGTTGGATATCTTAAAGAACAAATCATCGACTATATAGGAAGTGGAACTAGATTCGGGGTCAAAGTCGGCTACGCGGTAGAAGAAGAGCCTTTGGGGACAGGCGGTGCGCTTAAGAATGCTGAAAGCCTTTTAGGCGGGGTGAAAGAAGAAGGCTTCTTTATGGTAAATGGAGACATACTAACGGATCTTGATCCTAATAATTTGCTTAACAGCAATACCGCGTCGTTAGCACTCGTTCCATTAAGGAGTCCTTACGGGGTTGTCGAGGTCGATGATCATTCTAACGTACTTGGTTTCCTGGAAAAGCCTATAATTAAAGATAAATGGATAAACGCTGGTGTTTATCATTTCACCAGGGAAGTGTTCCATTACCTGCCTGAAACTGGAAATATTGAAATCACAGCCTTACCAGAGATGGCGAAAAACAAAAAATTGCAGGGCATAAGATACCCAAAGTCATTCTGGCGTTCTATAGACTCCCACAAAGACATTGAAG
>WJXE01000153.1 GCA_009665115.1 Nitrosopumilales archaeon | reverse complement strand
GAGTATATAAAGACAAAAATTCTTCGTAAACAACCCGAATTCAGCATGTTGACTAACTCTTCTACTATATTTCATGATAAAAAAGAACATGCAGAGCTTTTAAACAAAAAACTTCTAACAAGATATAAATAATATCATTATCATTAATACAATTATTATGCCTATCCGAAATGGGGCAGAATATATTCAAAGTCTCAGAGGAAGAAGTTTAAGAGTTTACCTGTTTGGCGAATTGGTAAAGGAGCCTGTGGACCATCCTATGATTAGGCCATCTATCAACGCGGTTGCAGAAACTTACGATGTCGCGAATCGAGACTCTGAAATTGCCTCTGCACAGTCATCCATTAGCGGGACAAGAGTAAACAGATTCTTACATATTGCAGAAAGCACTATGGATTTGGTTAACCAAAATAAGATGCAGAGAAAGCTTGGGCAGCTAACAGCCACATGCTTTCAACGATGTGTAGGAATGGACGCGCTAAATTCATTGTATTCGACGACCTTTGAAATAGACGTCAAATATAGGACTGTCTATCACAAACGCTTAATTGAGTTTATAAAAATGCTCCAAAATGAGAACTTTATGATAGGAGGTGCGATGACAGACGTAAAAGGAGATCGCAGTCTATCACCGTCACAACAAGAGGACCCTGACCTGTTCGTCCATGTGGTAAAAAGGGACGAAAAGGGCATATACATCACAGGCGCCAAAGCACATCAAACAGGTTGTATTAACTCTCATTGGATTATCATAATGCCAACCATGAGACTTAGACCAGAAGATAAAGAATATGCCATTGTCGGTGCGATACCGACTGACGCAAAAGGTATTACCTACATTTACGGCAGGCAATCATGCGATACGAGAAGTATGGAAGACGGGGACCTCGATGCAGGCAACGCCAAATTCTCTGGACAGGAAGCGATGATCATTCTCGACAACGTGTTCATCCCTAATGAATTAATTTTTATGCAAGGAGAAGTTGAATTTGCGTCCATGCTCGTTGAACGATTCACATGTTATCATAGAAGAAGCTATGTATGCAAAACCGGTCTTGGAGATGTTCTAATCGGTGCGGCAGCTGCCATCGCGGATTATAATGGAGTGGCGAACGCATCTCACATTAAAGACAAGCTAGTCGAGATGACTCACTTAAATGAGACAATTTTTGCTGCAGGAATTGCTTCTTCGTACCAAGCACACAAAACCGCTTCCGGTAATTATCAGAATGACGATATGCTGGCAAATGTTTGTAAGCACAATGTCACCCGGTTTCCATACGAAATTAGCAGGCTCGCACAAGATATTGCGGGCGGTTTGATGGTAACGATGCCATCTGAGAAGGACTTTAGAAGTCTCGAGACCGGTCCTCTATTAGAGAAATACCTCAAAGGCAGAAAGGGTGTCTCTACTGAAAATAGGGTAAGAATATTGCGATTAATTGAAAACATGACACTCGGAAGAAACGCAGTAGGATATTTGACTGAATCAATGCATGGCGCTGGATCGCCTCAGGCTCAGCGAATTCAAATTGCACGCCAGATGCAACTCGAGTACAAGAAAAGACTTGCCAAGAACATAGCCAACGTAATAGAGGGCGAAGCAAATGACCTTACCCAAGAACAGTCTGAATATTTCGATAGGGTTTTTGCCACGTAATAGGTAGGAAATTAATGTGCTTTGCACGGCTGGCCGACAGAACAGCATTTTCGTATAGTAATTTAGTAGTTGTATTGTATATCGAGTGCGTGTCGACGTATGTTCAGCCATCTGTTTCAAACATTTAACTTACTACTATTGTAGAATGATAAGTAATGAGTTCTAACACTATTGAAGAATTCATCCATCGCTCATACGTCTCGAAACCGAAGTACATCGAAGTAATGGCAGGAGTCCCTGAAGATTATTCTCAAATCAAAACCTTAGGTGACCTTTTAGGAATTAATTACAAGCATGTTACAGTAGAGAGGCAGCTGCGTGGCAACCTCATTGCAAAACTGAAAAACCGCGACTATCCTTACCCTGGTATTATCGGATATAATGAAGATGTTATTCCGGCGGTAAACAGGGCAATTCTGGCAGGGCATGATATTCTTTTTGTCGGGCAGATTGGACAAGCAAAAACTAAAATTGCAGAATGCATTGCAGAGAGCTTGCTATCACTTGTCCCAGTAGTCCAGGGAAGCATTACAAACGATATTCCCACCTCAATTCCTGAGGAACAAATGATTAATATCCTGAATGACGCTGAAGTTGTTCGCACTTCTCCGGAATTTACAGTCTCGAAAGAATGTGAGGAAATAATCAGGAACAACAAGCTCGAGACAAAAATCAATTGGATTGATGGTTCACAAAGATACAGATACATCTTGGCTACTCCTGACATTTCGGTAAAGGATTTAGTCGGGCAAATTGATGCTATTAAAATTGCTAAGAAAGGCGTTGAACTGTATGATATCGAATCATACTCCTCTGGTCAATTGTTGCAAGCCCGACACGGAATTCTGTGTATTGACGAACTTCCTGTCCTCGATCCTCGAAAACAAGTCGCATTACTAAGCGTTCTACAGGAAGGTAAATTCACGACTGGGTCATATCCAGTGGTCTTTAAACCGGATGTAAAGATTATGGCTACAGCAAATCCAGTAGACTACACTCACTCAGGCAAGATAATCGAGCCATTGTTTGATAGATTACGTAGTCACGTAAACACACACTATCCAAGAAATACTCTTGACGAGATGCTCATCATTATTCAAGAGGCAAGAATCGCAGACGCAGGGAATGTATTTCTACCTGTTTTCATGCTTCGGACAGTTGCAAAGATAATGGAGTTAGCCAGAACCCATCATGATATTAATCATGATAAGGGCGTCAGCGTTAGGGTTGCGATTCATTCTACAGAATTGTTGGTTGGTGAGGCTGAACGAACAAGATCAATACCTCAAATTGTGAAGGCGATACCGCGATTTTGTGACATTCATAGTATTCACCAATCGGTTAAATTTGAGCTAACAGAGATAGAAGATACCCTCGAAACTAGGATCAATGTATTGAATTCAATAATTGACAATGCCATAAGGGAAGTTTCACATGAATATATTCAAAAATTATCCGTCGAACAATTAGCAAAACTGAAAAATGAATTCACAAAGAATAAGACATTCTTAGTGTCACAAGTTACCCTAGGTAGTAACAAATCCAACTCTTTGGATTATGAATCGCAGTTAGAATTGTTCCCTGAGTTAAAACAAGTTGTAAAGGAGACAATTTTTGTTATAGAGAATGAGCAGAAAAAATTTGTTGAAATCGCAGAAAATCTTGGAATAAGGAGGGAGATTGTCTGCATTAGGGAAGACATGAACGGAGAATTTACTGCAGCGGTTACTGAAGTTATCTTAGAAGGTCTTAGGTGGGTGCAACCACCATTGTTAGATAGAAAGGATGACAGGTATGGCGCCATTCAATAAGCCCAGTAATATTAATCCTAACACAAAAAAATTTGTTTATTTTGCTGCCGAGAACCTCGGCAACAAACATCAAACACTGCGTGAAGAGAAGAATGCAGCAAACGATCTGCTTGACAAGATGTTGAAGGTGATTGGCAGAGAGGTCCTAAGGGAAAAAACTCCGACTATTCAAGACCTTGAACGATCATTGCAAGATATATCAGCGCAGCAACAACATGAACAAAGAGACAGTACAGGAAATAAGGAGACTAGAGGACAGGAAACAGATATCAAGGGAGACGGAATACCGGTTTCCGGGACTCCTATTGTTGCGCAGTTAATGCAAAAAGGATATCTCAAAGATTCCGATAAATGGCTAACTAGCAAAGGATTCCTAAACATCGGCGGGAAAATCTTGAGCGACGTCATGAAAGCCCTAAAAACTGGTGATTTAGGGTTGCACGAAACGACTAGTTTAGGTAGAGGAGGAATAGTTTTGGATTCAACTAGAAGTTATGAGCGAGGCGATGATATTAGACTTGTAAACGTTCCAAAGTCACTATTAAATTCTGTGCGTAGACTTGCGAAGAACAGTTCTTCGCTTAAGATCCCATTAGATGTCGAAGAGGATGATCTAGAAGAGTATGAGACGCTGCAAGACGTTCGAGGGGCTGTTGTTTATTGTATCGATTTAAGTTCAACCATGCGTTATTCTTCGATGTTTGGTGACATGAGTCGGATAGAAGCAGCAAAAAGAGCTCTATGGAGTCTTTTTTTACTGAACCAAAAGTTCTTCCCGTCCGATTCCATCTCCATTGTTGGTTTTGGCGCTCTTGCATCGAAGGTCGCCCCTAATGACATACCCTATCTAAAGACATTTGAACCTGGCTCTGACTTTTTACATTACACAAATTATCAGTCAGCATTTAGATTAGCAAGCAAAATACTTCAGAAAGATGGCGCTTTAAACAAACGGATAGTGCTCATAACCGACGGCCATCCGAGTGCATGTTTCATAGACGATAAAAAAGAACAGGATAAAATTTTATCACAAAGACCATATTCTCATTTCTATATACCCGGTAAGGAGGCACTTGATTTCAATCTTGATTTTGCAGCAGGACAGCTTGTTTACCTGTGTTATCGGTACAGACAAGTTGATCAATATATCGGAGAGAAAACGATCCTCGAAGCAAAAAAGTGTCACATGATGGGAATTGAAATAGATACGGTCATGATCAGTGAAGAAGATTCGTTGTTGAGATATGTTAACGAAATGGAAAGATATGTTAAAGGCAGATCCTATTACATAAATCCAACAACAATCGATAAAGTTCTTCTTACTGACTACCTTAACAATAAGAAATTCACCATTCGATCTCGATGTTAATCGGATGAGACCAGGTCTACTTGCAACTATTGGTTTTTATGTAAAGAGATTATCAAGATTGTAC
>WJXE01000152.1 GCA_009665115.1 Nitrosopumilales archaeon | reverse complement strand
ATGCATGCAACCCAAACTCCGTATGCATGTACTTTCCACAATAATTCACCTTCTAGCACCTTTGTATAGTACCTGATGGATTCCTGGATATTTGGAGCTGGAATATAAAGAAAATCAAGTGATTCGAACATTGTGGTCATGACGAATTAATTGTGATACACCCACACACAAAACAAAATTCATACAATTCATAATCTGTGATTATCTATAAGTGAAAAAGTATTTCCATATGTGAAAATCCTAGCGGCTTCAGAAATAAAGTCATGAGGAAATCCCAACTCGATCTTGCTTTTCTCATCTAATCTTCTCAATTGGTCTGCGGTTAGTTCAAAATCCAAACATGCCGAGTTATCTTTTATTTGAGCTTCAGTTCTAGCTCCTATGATAGGTATTATGATGCCTCTGTCGTGTTGTTGTCGTATCCAATTCAAGGCTATTTGTGAAGGAGTCTTATTCATTTCATTTGCTATTGTTTGAACTTCTGTTGCAATAGAAATAGTTCTCTCATTTACAAATGAAGCACTCATTGGATTATTGACATTGAATCTTTTTTGCTCCTTGCTATCTTGCTTGATATACTTTCCTGAAAGAACCCCACCGCCCAACGGAGACCATGCTGTTACCCCAATATCCAAAGCACGGGCCATCGGCAATAATTCTCTTTCAGCAGATCTTTCAATCAGGCTGTACATTATCTGAATTCCTATGAAAGATGACCAGCCACGCAGATCTGCAATAGCATTTGCATGTGAAACAACCCACGCCGGGACATCAGATATGCCCACATAAAGAACTTTTCCAGACCTTATCAAATCATCTAACGATCTCACAAGTTCTTCAATTGGTGTCAAAGGATCCCATATATGCACCCAAAGGAGATCTATGTAGCGAGTGTTTAACCGTTTAAGACTTGCTTCGACAGATTGAACCAGATTCTTACGATGGTTTCCACTTGCATTAGGATCATCTGGATTTGTTGTGAGGGTGTATTTTGTAGCTAGAACAAACTTCTCTCGTTCAGCGGAGACGAATTCACCAACATATTTCTCACTAGTGCCATTTTGGTAGACATTTGCAGTATCAATAAAATTTCCACCCTTACTCACAAATAAGTCAAATATTTTCCTAGCTTCTTCCTTAGAAGCTCCGGGTAACATCGAGCCCCAGTCTTCTCCAAATGTCATAGCTCCTAGACATAGCTCAGAAACCCGAAGCCCACTTTTTCCAAGTAGTTTGTATCTCATGTACAATAATCATGAGACGTTGTGTCCTTTATAAGAAATAAGGTTTACAAAGTATACAAATTATTTGTTCATCGTTACAAATACTTCTTACAAATGGCCTTCTTTTCTTTCTTTGATTACGAACTTACAGACTAGATCGCCTTTTGCAGCTCTATGCGTGGTTTCTATATCAGCTCCAAGCAGTTTTTCAAACAATTCTGTTTCAGTGGAACATGCTTCCCAATGGTTTTCAGCTATGTATATAATTGGACAATTGTATTCTAAAAGAACATGTTTTCCGTAATTCTTCGGTTCCCTCTTCGATTCAGCCATATATCCTTCTTCATCTCTAATCTTGGCTAATTCTTTGACCTTTTTATCATATTCCAAATTCCTGAGTCGTTTATAATATTGATCGAAAAGTTCACTCTGGCGTTCACGTAGAACCTTCTCAACTGCTGCCTTGCCCATATTTCTTTCAATGAAATCAAGAGCATGCGTCGCAATTGCACTATATGATTTTGGGAAAATGGTTTTGCTTTGGCTCGTTAGTTGATACATCTTTCTTGGCCTGCCAACGTGTCCGGTGGTTTCTAAACTCTCTACCAAACCCCTCTCTTGTAAAAGTGCAAGATGTTTATGAACCGCCATTCTAGATATCTTCATAGCTTTAGCTAGTTCTTCCAACCCCGCGTGTTGCATAACCTTAAGATAATATAGCAGCCTCTTCTTTGGTTCGCTAAATCCATCAGCAATATTTTCTAAATTTTTCGAAGTAGCCAATTGTACAACAAATAGATTAACTCATTCATATACCATTTGATTTACAAACCACAAAACTAAATAAATTAAACCACGTTGAATTTATTAATTGCAGACTGCATTCAGTTCACGCGTAAACGATTACTCAAGCTTATTCTCTCCAGCTTTCAACCTATTCATGTAAATATGTCACACCCAAGGCTCTTTTTAGATCATGTCCCCATGGTTTTGTGCAATGATTTTATAGTAAATATCTTGCTTTTAGTGCGTGGTGATCGGAATCCATCAACAAATATGGTTTCTTAGGAAAGAAGGCATCTGGTGGATTCACAAGCCCTCTTTTTAAAATTGTAAACAGACGTTTTTGCTACCTTTCGGCGATATTTAGGGCACCATTCAAATTCTTCCTTTGGATCGTAGCCACATAACTTCATTAGAGCTATATTTGGCACACTCATTAGAGAAGGAAATTAAAGACATGCTATGTAATTTCTATAGATGTATGTGCCTTAAGATGCTAATAGTTGATGAAGTGCAAGAACATATGAGGAAGGTCCCTAAAACCAGACTTATTAGGTTGAAGCTATGATTAATGCTAACAACATAGAATATCCCTGCGGTTGTAGATTGGGTTATGTCGGATCGATTCAGGGAGATGTGCTAATTAACAGAGTAACCTCTTTGAAACTTTGTGATAGACATAAGAAAGTAAAGAAACAAGAAGCCTAAATGTCCTGAATGCGGGCAGCGTAGTTTCGGCTTTATTTGAATTAATGGCTACGGTTATTAGCCAGCACTAACATCTACAATAATCATAACTATGTGTTAGTTAATTATCTAGTATCACTAGATGAGAAGGATCTCGATAGTATGATTAGAAATAGACATACCAGAAAGAAAGGTGCAAAAAGTGAATCGACTACACTTAAAACCACGAATTGGTATAGGTATATTTGCAATGTATCTGGAATATGAGTTACTGCTATATTTGCAAGAACGAAATCAAGAATTGAAGTAACTAACGTAACGATAAATAGTAACAGCATTTTTTTCCTAGTATCCTTGAATACACTATCACGAGCTAAATTCCTTAAGGATTCTACCAGCAGATATCCATTTTGCTCTTTTGCCACCACATATTGGACCATCCAGGCACTAAACAAGAAAGATGTCAGTGTAGAGAGCATGATGATGACAACACCTTTTGGAATAATATTGATGATGTCGTAGTAAGTTGCAATCTTAAATGTGTATAGCGAAAATGGATCTGATTTTAGACTGTATGTCTCACGTAGCTGGCTCTCATAACCGCCAATAAAAAAAAGTACCAAGGAATAGATCGAATAAATTGTGAAAAGCTCTAAAACTCCTATACCATGATAGCTATTCTTAGGTACAGTTAAGCTGATGGATTTCTTTGACAAATCTAATTGAAAATAAATAATCATGAAGGTAGCGAAAAATATGCCAAAAAGTAGTACATCGGGGAAAAAGACTTTGTTGCCGTTGCTATAGTAAAGTTGTCTGGTGAAAACAACCTCGACTATGATCGATATTACTGAACCAACTAAAGGTAGCAAGAAAAGAATGGGATTTTTAGAAAGCACAAATAAACCTTGTTTAAAAAATTTGATATGAGGAGTCATATGGTGATTATCTTTCGTTTAGGAGTTTAATAATCATCCGGGCCTTCCTTGATAGATGAGAGTTATTTAATTGATTTCAAACCCGAACGGACAAGTAAATATTTCTCTTTCGTAGTCTGATGTCTTTGAAAAAGGCCGTAACAAGTATTGTTCCTACTGTATATCAGAAACCCTCTGAAGTAAACTCGCGAGTTCGTTTGGTAGTGTAACCATTGCATCATGCCCAGTCTTAAGGGAATAATATTCCCAGGCATATGACTTTGCTCTCCGGGCCATAAAATGAAAATCCTTGAAATCTGTGCATGCAATATAAGTTTTAGGTAAATTCCTTGATTCTATATTTTGAATCTCCAACGGTTGGTCATGCGTGTGCCAAGGCATAGGACAAAGACGAGTGTCCATCCAAGCAATATCTTGTTGGTTGGTTACTCCCCAAGCTGTAGCATCATAGGGTGGGACGAGCCAAGCCTTTCCTTGCTCTTTCATGGATCTTTTCTCATAGATATCTCTTAGACCAGGTACCAAATCGAAGGCACTCTTGCCATCCTCCGGTATATATCCATCAAGATAAACTAGATGATTGATTCTATGCGGTATCTTTTCTGCTACGCCTCCGATAACCAGACCTCCGTAGCTATGGCCAACTAAGATTACGTTATCTAGATCTTCATATTCCATCACTTGAAAAATATCTTTAATATGAGTATCGAGACCAATATCTTTCGTCAGAAGATGGCTTCGTTCTCCGAGGCCAGTTAGTGTTGGTGTGTATACTTCATGACCAGATTTGCAATGGAGGTGTGTTAGTTTTCGCCAGCACCATCCTCCATAACATGACCCATGGACGAGTACAAAGATAGACACTTTTATTTTAAACTCAATTATACTTTATAAACGATCAAGTTCTGTCGGTTGACATTTAGTATTGATACTTTTCAAGCTATGTCTAGTAGGCTGAACTAGTAGTGGTAATCTGGCTAACATAATCAAGATTAATAGTTACAAAAGTCTATATAGTTATTTTCTGCCTTTTACTTTGTATTTGAAATCATCTTTTAGACCATTACTAAACAGGCGGAAGAACACTCATAGAAATCTCCGGTTTAAATTTTTAGAAATAATTGCGATAGTCTCTCTGACATTCTTGTTATTGCTTGGCATACCCGGGAAATCTGATCTCTATGCTGTACCGAGCGGCGGGCATTCTCTCGGAGGTGGTATTGGCGGTGCTGGTGGTATTGGCGGTGCTGGTGGTATTGGCGGAGGTGGACCTA
>WJXE01000151.1 GCA_009665115.1 Nitrosopumilales archaeon | reverse complement strand
GAACTTGACCGGAAGTTTGTTGGAGTAGTAGATAAAGTATACCAACCCTAATCATTGCAATAGAAATTAAAATTGTTGTATTTCATTCTCTTTTCTTCTTCATATTTATCCTGCCTTTGAGCAATGCTGCAGTCGGCACCGTTTCTCTAAAATCTTATAACTTCTCACTACAAAATAGGCGCCAGCTTGTATAGGAAAAAATAAAATTGAGTTTAAAACAAAAAATTGCAAAAGGTGAATGCGAATTAATTCACATTCCTAAAAGGCTCATGCTAACTAAAAAGAGGTCCTGAGGGTCTGAGAGAAGCACCGGTAGCTGATTATTAAATGAAACGTACTGCTTTTTTAACTCACGTTCATAATTATATATGCAGCATTAACGTTGCTGCATTAAGACGAGGGCATATTAGTTATATAAATTACGTTACGATTTGTATCATACGCAAGCTGGTTTAGTGTCAATACTCTAAATCCGTTATCATGTAGATATTTCATTTCTTGAACGAACAAGTTCACATCAGTACTATCACGTGTTTTATTGTTAACTATATCATGATAACCTATTACAGGAACAGCAGTTGTCGTCCCGTTATCTTTATTGAACCGGTTCTGGCTATTGACTTCTTGAACAAATCTCTGAAATATTTTGGTATCGTTATATGAGTAAGCTTTATCGATGTTATTATGACTCCACTCTCTAATAGAATACCTGTTTGCAAAAGTTAGAGTACCATTATCAAAATAAGTCCTACAATCGTGCTGACTTGACTGTTTGTACCCGTCGCAGTGCAAAAACATCAAAGGAGCAAATCCATTGACAGCAAAGTTGTAATATTTTGCAATTGCATTTATAACAGTAGCATTATTCCATTCATTGCCATGAGTCGTGGCGAAAATTGTGGCATTAATTCCATGATCTGCTAGACATTTCTTTGACCCTGCTACTTCATAATTCAAATCGTTAGGAGATAGGTTGGTCATCCTTCTATGAGTCATTGTCTTGGATTCTATATTCTGTCCATCCATTTGCAATGCTAATATATCCTGCCATGTCATTCTCGCCTTATCTGAGCCTACCCACAGACATGTTATAAAGAAACTACCCTTAAATCCGTATTTATCTAGTATTGGCTTGGCATTTGTAAATTGACTCTTGAGTGTATCACCAAAAGTTAGCATTACTACTTTGCTACTAGCACTACTGTTACCAGATGGCGTAGGTGACAACTGAATACTATATCCTATCGCCGGTAAGAAAGATCCGGTCAAAATGAGGGTTACGAGTGCAACAATAAATACCAATAATGATTGAAATCTCCATTCAATACTCTCCATTAAAAGTCAGTGACGGACTAGAAACAAATGTTGCTTATTATGTTTCAGGTACAACTGGCTAAATGTGTCTTATGCGCATTAAAATGAATCTAACGAAATAGTCGTTACTGTTAACATGATCGGAGAAATGAAAATAGTGTATTTGGAGTATGTATCGAAATACTATGTTTTCTAGGAGTGTGATCGCGGAGTTGGTGTTTTCGTCTTTATCTTCGCACGCTTGACTATTGCCAAGAAGATGAATGCAAGAGCCACAAAATTCATAATTGCTAATATCAGCTCCAAGACCGACGACTCAATATGTAGAGGCGTAAAAAGATCGAGTTTTGAAACTATCGCATGTATGGCAAATATTCCAAACGCAGCAGATACAAGAAGGAGCCTCTTTGTCAATAGATTTCTGTAGGCTAACAAAGACAAAGCAAAAAGAAACGCTGCAAATATCCCGCTTCCGAAGACAAAAATATCAGCTATGTTCTGCTTGTCTTCCCCATGTCCAGTGGCATAAACTGGCTGTATATTCAATAAATTAGCTAAGTAGGTGAATAACAATATGATTATTATTGTCATTATCTTCAACAAAAGCAGTTCACCACATCCCTGTCATTAACTAAATCTCCTTGTACATCCTATCCTCTATTTCTCTCCGCTCTTCAGCTTGTTCGTTTGTGTTCTCACTCGCATCATTTTTCTCACCGGCACCGTCTCTCCCTGGTCTAGATTGAGAAGCGATATCCAAAAAAAGTTCGGCGAGTCTATTTGACAGTTTATTCCAGACTGATGGATGGTATAGTTTAAGCAAAGTGATGATGTCTTCGACATTGCCTTCTAGGTAGTACTTTACGAATCTACCTTCCTTGCAGCTATAGACCAAGCCAATTTCGATTAAGCGTGACATATGCCAGTTGATAGTCGGTGCGGTGAATCCTTTATGACGAACTATCTCACTCTGAGTAGCTCCTGGATTTTCTATAAGGTATAATATTACATCCCTGGGGGTCTCCTGTTGGAGGATGGCCAATATATTTTCATACCTCTCTCCTAAAATAGAAAATGTATAGTATGTCTTGTATAACCATATATGTCGCGACTTTATTAGACCTGATTTTTCTAAAAAATTTAATTGGTATTGAATATCACCCATAGCTATAATTAACTTCTGACTAATCTTTCTAAGGTGCGATCCTGGGTTGTCTTTAATATAGCTGTATATGCGCTGCTTGTTATCTGATGTCGGAACAATTTGTTGTTCTTCTTGCTTATCGTCATCAATGTACAACCAGCTATATCTCTCCTTTTTACTCTATATCCCATCTTCTATCTATAGGTATTTGTAGGCTACTGAGGTAGAATAGTAACTTGTGGTACACCTATCTAAATGTAGGTGTTGGCTGGAACGTATAGGTGCTCTTAGAGATGCGTACCTAACAGTATATTGGCCTCAAAGTCCTCAGTCTGGAATGCATTGGATACCACTACTACTAATACCAACACGTACCTTTGCAATAGCATTGGTATTGCTTGTATTGATTGATTGAATGATATATAGATAGATAGATTATGTGTGTCATTTCTCTCGGTATGTATGCGTCCATATGCTTAGCTATTCGTCTATCGAAGTCTCTCCTTCTTACTTCCACTGCGTTTCACACAAGCAGAAGAAGCCTGTCAATATAGTTCTAATCTAGTAGAAGGTAGTAATACCAACGTTCAGAGATTAGCTCGACTTTTTTCTATTGGTTGGTCTCATGAGGCAAAAAATCCATCCACCGAATGTATAGACAGATCAGATATTTTTTATATAGCAAGAAACATAATATAGATTATGAATGCAAAACCCGATTTAGTAGACCCACGGGAAAAAGCCATTACTCTAGGTGATATAGCACCTAAATGGGCGAAAAGACTAGAAGAAGAAAAGAAACTGCCATTTCCTTTATCCATTAGATGGTTCAAGTGGTATTTTGAACTTGATATTCCATCAAGATGCATTGTTGGAGAAGCAAACGGATCTAGTTCATCGTACGAAAAAGAGTGTAATGAGTGTAATAGTCTCGGATGGCAATTTGGACACTCATTTCTTGTGCGCTCAAGATCAGGACTCGAGAAAGACGTTCACATGTTTCTTCAACATTGGAACGAAAAACATGTGAGATGATTGTCGGCTGTCCTTAACAGTATTCTTTATTGCTCGAATAAAAGGGATAGATTTCACATTATCTCATGATGTGAAATTTTCATATATGATATTGCTATCATATATGAAACTACAATTCCTTGCTGCTATGGGAAATAATCAGTTTCTGCTGGTGGGTGTTCATTAATGCGATCATAAATCATCTGAAATGAGAAGCGCTCTCCAAAAAAGTTTTTGAGGGTCTTCCAAGTGCAAGTGCAACCGGTCATATATTAGAATATCAAACGCGGTATCACTTGTAAATTATATACATTAGCTTTGATTTCAATTTGGAAGCAGTTACAGGTTTGCTTATAAAGCTATTAGGATCTATCGCTGATGAATAATTTGCAAATTTTTCTTTGTCTATGTTATCATATGCTGTCATAAATGCGAATTTCATACGAGGATTTTTCTCCTTCATACGCATATACAATTCGAAACCATTAATCTTAGGCATTTTCAAATCAGTTAGAACCAAATCATAATAGTTATCTGGATGGTTTTGAAATGATTGTAAAGCCAACTCCTGGTAAGCGTCTACTTTAAATTTGCTGGTAGTATCATTACTTTCGGATGATTCTAGGCCTCTCTTGATAACACGTAAAATATCTTTTTCATTATCTACGAACATAATTCTGAAAACTTGTTGCTCAGTTTGCATTATTATATCTAGATTCGATGTATTCTTATATAAAAAGGGTAAATACAAATTCCATATTTGGAACTAATGGCTTGTTCCAAGAATACCATGATCATTAACTACCTGTCCTTCCGAATTTTATGATGTTTTGATACCGATGGAGGAACCTTGAGAAAAGGAATGATTATTAAAAGGAGATTAAGACGGCTAATATCGAATTGCAGAAGATTTTGGATGCATTTATGTACTGATCTAAATCAGTTAATCAAATTATGCCCGAAAGCAATGACTCACACACACTACTGTTTATAGAAGATAAGGTGGCTTGTCGAAGAAAAGATGCCTATAGTTGATAAAATTGAAATAACTCGGGACGGCAAGAAATCAGTATATTTAGGGCTATATTAAAATCGTATAAAGTAGTAAAAAACAAATACGTATCTCATATCCTTCCACTTTCACCTTAGCATTGAATCCAGATCCTCAACCATCTTTTTACTGCTTCTTTCTGAATAATAATACCTAAGCCACAACATCACGCTAAAAAAGACCATAGATACAAGATGTATTCCTGATCCAACATCACTCTGTAGCGCTGAAAATACAACGATTCCATTATCATGAAGAACGCTAACCATGTCTCCTAATATCCAAATTATTATAAAAATTGACATTTGGAATTGAAAATTTCTAATATTCTTTGATCGGGCTGCTAGCCATACAAATATACCCAATGCTCCCAAAAGTAGCATTATTGTAATAC
>WJXE01000016.1 GCA_009665115.1 Nitrosopumilales archaeon | reverse complement strand
ATTTAGGAATAGCAGTGGACGAGGGTTTGTCGGTGATGTAGCTTCATTGTTACGATATCCATTGTCGTGCTCATTCATGCAATCAAAGCATCTAAGTAGCTTGACAATCAATTGCTCCTCGACTAATGACTTCATTATCCGTTCTAAATCAACATCTGTCAAGTGAGTACTAGTGTGCAATAAAATTATTAATCATTGTGACTTACTGGTATAACTAATAATTATAATATTAACATATTAAGGATACCTCTAGTTCATCTCAAGATATGAATGTACCATGCCATCATGATCGAAGAAAATTCTAATACTAAGTACTAAATTCGGATCTAGGCTTGGTAGGATTGATTTGTCTTCCATATGCCCACTATTTATTGAGTAATTTTTAAACGCTCAGCCGTTTTATTCATCCTCTATCCCGAGCGACCATCTTTGAATAAATGGAATGTACAATGAGATATCTACCATTTGTAGGACGATCAAAATTCAGCGCAATACCGAGTGTCACTTATCATGACTTGTCAACAGCTTTGTTAACTTTGCTCCAGGACGATAACTTGATCTGTCTAATGCATCTCTAAATCAAAAACTGACTGTATATCAGATGTGTAATGTACGCTAAAATGCCTATTACTATTCATACCAATGTCATTAATGTCGGAAGAATTTGGACATTGCTTCTTAATTTATCTAATCTGTTGATGGCTAATCATCCATTGCCTCAATACACTGCAGAACTAGCTCTCGACTTCTTTTCATCATCCACGTAGGAAATTCATTTAGGGAGAATACATGTTGTTGTTGAAAGCTCAGGGGAATAAAACCTCCGTGTGTATAAACTTGAACGAGAGCATACCTTTCGTTGACAAGTGTGGCTACTTCTTCTTCACCGGCACCCTCGGACTCTTCGAGCGTTTTTCTGTACAAGACTATAGGCTTTCCCAATCTGTTTGCAATGACAGAAGCCTTCTTGAGCTTCTCTCTGAACCTCTCAATTACCCAATCGTCGAGCGTTACTTGCTTTTCGTCGATGGTTACTTGTTTATTTGTCAACTTGGTAATACGATGCCACGTTTTTATTTATAAACATATGAGAATATTTATTGACATAATGGGTATCTTTCCGCCTACTGTGCGGCCGATTATAAGTTTGATACAGCTATTACCTAGTCGTAGTCTGCCCGAGCATATATTAGCTTATAGCAATAATATTGCATACCTTTTAGTGAAAAGTTTCTTCTATTCTACGGAGACTTCCAATACCCTCTCATCAAGCTGGATTGTTTTGTAATTAACCTTCTCAATGGATGCTTTGGAGAGAACAACTGATTTGACTCGCACTAGATGTAACAATTCTTCCTTCATTGAATATAAAGAGGATATTTCCTCTTCAAATAAATTTGCAACAAAAGCAGTTGAAACTATCTCTGTGGGGTTGTACCCACGCTCCTTTCGAAGTTGCTGCAAATTTCTTGCGAGATCTCTTAGCATACCCTTTATAATCAAATCTTTATCTCGCCTTGTGCCGATGAACACCATAAGGTTGTCTCGTTCTGACATAGCGTAACCTTCCATTACGGCATATGAGAACTCTAAATCGTTGGATGAAAGGTCTATTTGTCTACTGTCATAGGACAGCGAATATTTGCCCGATGTCTCCAGAGACTTGATCAGTTGCAATTTATCAACTCTGTCAAGAGCTCGGCTGACCTTATCGATATCGGACCTCACTCTGGATGCTACATTCTTTTTTACCAAAAAAACAGTGGGAACAATGGGTAATTCATTCTCGATTAGACTTCGCATTTTTTGCAGAAGTGTTGCATTTCTAACCTCAAAAATGCGGTAGCTTTCAACATTCAGCTGAGTTATCAATATTTCAGCAATTCCTCTTGCTTGTAACAAGTTAGTATCCGATGTACAAATCAGGGCTTCCTTGATAGGCCAACGCCTCTTTAAAGTAGCTTTCATTCGAGCAGCATTTGAGAGCGATATAATTTCCTTGCATTTATCTATAGCCTGCTCGACGATATTATTAACAAGATTATCGTCATATTCGGGCCAACGTTCGAGCAAAACACTCTTTTTATTTGGGAAACATGATAGGTAAAGGTATTCTGTAACGAATGGCGTTAACGGGTTCAGCATAATGTCTATTCGTTCGAGAGAGTGAGCCAACACTGCATAAATGGCCAATCTTCGATTGAGGCCTTCAGGATTGTCATCCCAGATACTATTTCTAGTAACGGGGATGTACATTTGGCTTACACTATTGATTATAAATTCCTCCATGGCCTTTGCACCCTCGTTGAATCTACATCTTTCGAATGCTAGAGAAACTTGCTTCACAAGGTTTTGGAGTTTTGATACGAGCCAGATTTCAGATATGGACATTAAGTCATTAGCTAGCACCCACTTTAGATCGTGTGATCGTGGGTCAAATCCATCAAATATGCTGTTCTGTCTAAAGTATACATGTAAGTAATACAATGTGCTTATAATTTGGTAAGGCCTTGCTCGCATTTCCTGTAGGCTGAACTTCAGAGAATCAATAGGAGATGACTTCCAAATAAAATAAAATCGAATTAAATCAACAGGATGTTCCCCAAGTAGATCGTGGGCATCTATAACGTTACCGATGCTTTTACTCATTTTGTTACCTCTTTCGTCAAGTACGTGTCCTTGGAAAAGAAATGAACAGAATGGGGAGACTGCGCCTTGATTCAAAAGCACGTTCTCGATTAAAAGAGTATAAGCCCATCCTCGTGTTTGATCTATTCCCTCAGTCATAAATACAGCAGGAATCAGATTTTTGTACTCGTTATCGCTAAGTGAAGCGTAGGGAGCCGCCCCGCTGTTATGCCAAGTATCCAAGACGAAGAGTTCCCTTCGCATGTTAGAACCACATTTTTCACATTTTATTTCGATCCTATCTATCTGTGGTCGATGTAGCTCGAAGCCAGGACCATCTGGTAAAGAGATCGATTTCTTCAAGATTTCCTCTCTCGAAAACATGGCATCTTTGTGTTGACATTTGTTGCACGTCCATATAGGCAGCGGCGTCCCCCATATACGCTCCCTTGTGATGCACCACGGAACTTTCTCTTTGATAATTTCCAGAAATCTATTTTTTGGAGCTTCAAAAAAATAGTCAACTCCATTTGCAGCTTCGGTCGGCATCTCTCCTAGCTTATCTATGATATAGAAGTACTCGCGTCTTGCAAGCCAGACTAGTTTATGTTGGGACCGCCAACATGTGGGATACTGGTGCTTGATCTTTCCGATCTTGAGTAGAGCATGCGATGTCTTCAATGCTTCCACGACTCTTAAATCTGCGTCCCTTACGAACGTATTCGCGAAGGCTCCAGCTTCTGAGGTAAAATTTACTCTATCGTCTATCGGTACAAAAATTGGCAGATTCCTTTTTGCAGCAATTTCAAAATCTTTCTCGCCGTTAGCTGGAGACAGATGTACTATCCCACTTCCAGTAGAAATATCCACAAATTCCTCCGCTACTATAAAGTGTATAGATCCTGCCGCAGCGAGCTGCTCTAACTTTGGGATCAGTCCTAATATCGGATGAACATAATGACTTCCGTTAAGCTGTTTGCCTAAAACAGTTCTTTCCACTTTATAGTCTGTCACCCGTAATTCGCTCATTAAATCTTGCAGCCTGTTTTCGGCTATTATCCACACCTCGCCATTTACATTGACGTAGACATACGCTGCATTTGGGTTAACGCCAACCATTTCATCCGTTACAAGTGTAAATGGCATAGTAGTCCATACAACTAAATAAACATCCTGATCGGATAATTTGACTTTATAATACAACGAAGGATCTTCAACATTCTCGTATCCTTGATTCACTTCAGCATTGCTGAGGGACGTCTGACATCCTGGACAATATGCCACTACCCTAAACCATTCTGTCAATATTCCGGTTTCCCATGCTTTTTTTAGATATTTCCATTCTCTCTCAATGTACTCATCGCGGAACGTCCAGTAAGCTTTTTCATAGTTGAAAGACATGCCCAATAACTTATCAGCGGTAATCCAACTTTCATTGTACCTGTGAATCACTTTCTTACAGGCCTCTACAATTTTTTCTAGTCCTACTTTGCTTACATTTTCCATCTTATTTCCAGTCAAGCCTAATTCCTTTTCAGCCTGCAATTCGACCGGTAAACCCTGCGTGTCCCAACCTGCTCTGAACAGAACCTTCTTCTTCTGAAGTGATCTAAACCGGTACCACAGATCCTTAATTATGCGCCCCCTTAGGTGCCCGGCGTGCGGTTCGCCGTTCATTGTGGGAGGACCCTCAATAAAAGCAACCAGCTGTTTACTATCCCGCAATTCGTTTTCCAAAAGAGATCTTAAGTCGATATTGTGGAGATAATGGCGAATCTCAGTTTCGATAGCCTTTGCATCGTATTTGCCTGCTAGTTCCATCTGCACGAGTGGCAATCTCCTCTTGACTCGTGTTTATGTTTTTTGTTTAAAATGCAATAAGAATATATTCTCTCTGAAGAGCGGTAAATATTGATTTTGACGCATAATGATACCGTGAATGCTGGTGAAAACGCGCCTGAGGAAATCAACGTAATAATAGAGATCCCAAAAGGCAGCAGCATAAAGTATGAATTAGACACCACGAACGGGTTAATCTTCGTGGACAGAATCTTGCTCAGTGCAATGTACTATCCTTGTAACTATGGTTCCATTCCTAAGACGAAGGAAGAAGACGGAGACCCAGTTGACGTACTCGTACTCGGTAACGATCCTATAATACCCATGGCTGTTATAAGAGCTCGCCCAGTAGGGGTACTCTTGACTGAGGATGAGAAAGGTCATGATTCAAAAATCGTAGCGGCTCCGTTAAACAAGATAGACCCGAGCTTTTCAACCATTAAGGAAGTCGACGACATCCCTGAGTATTTGCGTAATCAGATTACCCATTTTTTTGAACATTACAAAGAGTTAGAACAGGGAAAATATGTTAAGATTATAGGATGGAAAGGCAGAGAAATCGCAAAGAAGCAGATTTCCGAAGCAATCAACAAATTCAAAAGCCCAGATCTGGTAGTCTAACGCTCTAAGAGAAAAAAGTCATATTTCATTTTAACTTTTAGAGTGCTTTAAACTGGTCACTCCATCTCATGTATGCTCTAATCATGTCCGTAGGTACACTTGGTTTTCTGATCTTAAAAATTTCTTTGAAATCAGTCATGTTAATGGCTCTTGGATTTGACTTTGCCTCCATAGCCTTTCCACTTTCAAATAGCTCGTTAACTACCCTGAGCTGCGCTGACTGACAAATGTCCTTGATGTCACTTGCACTATAACCTTCCCCTAACTTGGCAAGATCTTCGGGTCTCAACGAGAGGTCTTTTTTCAATGCCGCGGTATATTGAACGAATAAATTAGTTCTCGAACTATGGTCTGGGAGCGTTACGTAGATCCTTTTTTGGAATCGCCTAAGGAATCCTGCTTCTAAACTCCATGGTTTGTTAGTTGCACCTATGACGTAGAGGAGTAGCTCTTTTGATTTGCTATTTATTCCGTCCATTTCGGTAAGGAATTGATTCTTTAGCCTAACTTCGCCACCGACTTCGCCGTTTCTGGTTCCGAGTAGAGAGTCTATTTCATCTACAAAAAGGAGTACCGGAACATTTTCACGGTCGTTGAGCTTACGTGCCATCACAAACAATTTCGAGACGTTTTTTTCTGCTTCGCCCAGCCACTTGCTCATCATCGAAGCTGCGTCAACATTGATAAAGTAGCCATCAATCTCCGCTGCAGCCGCAGCTGCGATTAAGGTCTTCCCACACCCTGGAGGTCCGTAAAGCAATATGCCTCTGGGCCATCCTAGAGGGAACAAATCCGCTCTTTTTGTGGGATAGACAATAGATTCCCTAATGGCTCGTTTCGCATCCTCCTGCCCGATAACCTCGTGCCAGTGAACTGTTGGTTTTTCCTTCATTACGAGATCATCTAGAGCACCATCCGACGGTTCAGCGGCCTGTGCATTGGTGCGTCCTGCCCCCTTGGCGTACTGATTTGAATTAATTGTCCGGTTCTCCTTAGTGGGTTCGTCTGGCTTCGTCAAGCTGCCTTCATCGAGCTTGTGTGACATTCGCAACGCTTCAATTCTACTTTGATATGCGCCAGCTCTCTCGACATAGATTTTATTTAATTTGTATTCTGGATAGACCTGTACTAGTTTTACAAGAGATTCTATTGCCCGCTGATATGACTGTATGGCCATTCCTCGCGAGCCTTGTGAATCTAATCGAATTGCTTCTGCGGCATATTTGCTTGCGCTATTCTCTAATTCTTGGGGAGCCAGACTCATAATGATTGATTACCGCTAATAAAATAATAATTAACACAACGTTTGAATTACTATGATGTAAATGTATGTTGCGTAAGAAACAAAATAATTTGCACAAGATACTACGTCAGGGGTAGAGTTGATTTCAGGTCAAAGAATGGTAAATGTAGGTGTAGTGAGCAACATGTGCGCAGCGCTCTACGAATTTAGTCATTTCGTAGTGCGCCGCGTAACTCTGAAAGTTCTTTTGTTAATTCTCCTCCTTTATTCAAGGATGCCTCACTTATCAAGTGCAAAGCACTTTCATTTGCTGTTTGAAAGTTTATTGTGTATCCACCCAATTGGGCAGCATCTACCAGGACAACTTCCAACAGTTCACAAATATAACACAATTCTTGACGAGAATCAGGTATGCATGGAATCAAGGATGAGCGAATATTCTTAAGTATTCCCACAGCAGGGCTTAATATGATTACTATATCGCTGAGATTTGAAACGTTCCTCAATTGATATGCCAACCTCTCGAGTAATATTTTTGACACTTGAATGACCTGGTTCAGTTTTCGTGTCGACAGGTATTCCGACGTGGACATATCAGAATAATGAATAGTATGATTTTTGACTTGATGCGGATCCTTATTCCGACTGATGTCGCCATTTTTTGATATTGATTGACACATTATTCGTTCAAGCTCGGTAATATGGTTTAGAATTGCATCAATTCTTGGTTGTAAAGACACGTCATATTTCATAGAATTGTACTTGCCATCGTCTGCTGACCTAAATTCCGACGTTACCCATCTGGACCTGGATTCCATTCGTGTATCTATGTCAAACCGGATACCATCATTAATACCATCTATGTAATGAATAAATTCGTAACTACGGTTACTATCGCACAAGGTAACAGCTCAGTATTTTTTTTAACTTTGATGCAATGAATTTAACTATTATCTTTACCTTCAGTCGAAGTCACAATTTTCTGAATAGTTTTTATGCACAGAGGACATAACGCTAACGACCTAGTTGGTAGCTTAGAAGAATTAGGCTTATCAAGGTATGAAGCAGGAGCGTATCTCACCATGATTCGTAAAGGCTCGCTCGCAGCCAGTGAAATATCATACTACGCAAACCTACCTCGTACAAAAGTGTACTCTACTCTGAAGAAATTGGAAAAAAAAAGATTATCAATAGTCTCTCAATCGAAGCCCTTAATTTGCAGTGCCATTCCTCCTGAAGAGGCGTTTAGAGAAATAGTAAAGCTCTACGAACGCAGGTCAAAGAATATGAAAAAGATAGTGGATAGACTTCAAAGAATCACTGAAGAGCAAAGACCTAAGGCTTCCGAGGAAAGGAGGTATTACATCCTAGATCCCAATTCCACATTAGAGAAAATGAAGAGCCTAATTGCCAATTCGAAGTCCTCTGTTTATGCTATTTTGGATAGCTGGGGAATACAACTGATAATACAGTGTAAATTAGCCATGATCAAAGCTATCACTAATGGCGTCAACATTCGGCTGTTATTAGCAAATCAATGTATCGGGAATGAGAATCTGCCATCACTTCCGGAAGATATTGATCTGAAAATTGGAAATGTGACTTCTAATATGATAATTATCGACTCTAATAATATGGTTGCAGTTGATAGCAGTAACGGAAAAGCTGCCCTTTTTGTATCTATTGACATATTCGGCTTGTCACAATTGAGAAGTTTTGAGACAGAGTGGAACAATGCGCTCGAAGTCAGGCAAATTGTAAATATCCGACCAAACATCGTTATGAAAGCAAACAGGTTAGTCAAGATCCTCGAAAATGCAAATATCTTTGGACAGATCTCTAAAAATTGGGATGAACCTACCTCCGCTTTAATCAAGTCTGCGCAGAAATTAGGAATAGACATATTTGATACGGGTATCGATGAAATGCTTACCATCATTGACTGCGCCTTACGTATCAGTTGTTCCGGCGGTTTGACTCACGACAAAATTAATAATACACTGAGTATCCGATCAAAGGTTGGAAGCGAATCCGTATCACGTTGGGTATTGCTTCTTGCGACCTACCTTAAACATGTCGGCAATGACCCAAAGATAATACGAGACTTCAAACTCAATGGCGTAGAGGATACTATTCACATTAAGCTTTCAAAACCAATCTCTTAACTAAATCGAACGAACTGACAGATTCCGATTAGTCTTGATAATTGAACCTGGAAACGCAACAAGCAGGTGCTGAAACATCCCTGTTAGACTTTGTCACTTACCACCCTAAACCGTTGTCTGAGTCGAGATCCACATATTCTACACATGCTAATGTAAGATTCGTACGTCTGGCCGCACGCCTTACAAAAGGAGACCCATGTTCTCAACTCACTAATGCCCTTGAAGGCGAGTGTTTTGACTGGGATTTTCAAGAATGTTGCGACATTTCCCACAGCATAGTCGTCCGAAATCAAAGTCTTCCTCAGTTGAAGAGCAAGAGCAATTATTGAAATATCTGCCGATGAAAGTTTGCGACGATCACCTGTTTCTTTTGCTGTAGCCATGACTTTATTCAGCGAGGCTTTTTCAGGCTCTATAATTATCAAATTACCTGCGTCAATTAGCGCCTCTAACGGTGAGTAAGATCTTCTGATGTGCTTAACTTCATTGTAAACTGCGTTGGTGGTAAAGCATTTCTTTGCAGACTGGAACGGAATGCCAGCATAAAATGCACTTGCGTCCAAAACGAATTCGCTAAAATCCGAGCTTGACAATCTGTCTCATACCTCTTTTTCTAATACGAATGAATCGTGCGTCATACTGATGGCGAGAAATTTTCAGAGGTTCGCCTGCGGCGATCGGGAATATTTCTTGTCCGTCTACTACTAAGCTGAGATCGTGCGTGCTTTTAACTTCGATTTCGTCGGGTGGAAGCACCAAACGTGGCATTTTATTCATCGGCGCGATCGGGGAAAGGAGCAACGATTCCAACCTCTCATATAAAACTGGACCACCGATTGAGAACGAGTGCCCTGTTGATCCTGTCGGAGTAGAGATTATGATCCCATCCATCCGCTGCTCTATCACATCGCCCATCAGTTTTATGGACAGCAGTGGAGTTCTTGTCAGATTTACCCTTGTTACCATGATGTCATTTAAAGCTGCTGGAAAGATCTTCTGCCCAACAGACGCCTGTATTCTTATACGGCGTTCATGAAAGTACTGGCCTAGAAGTATAGCATTTATAGACTCTTCCAAAGATGCAATTCCTGTTTCAGATAATATGCCTCTGTTGCCACCAACATTAACACTCAATAAAGGTGTCTCCCGTGGAATATATCTAAATGCTCTCAATGTTGTGCCATCCCCGCCTATTGCAAAAACAATGTCAAGTTCAAGTTTTCCCAGATCTTCTGCTTCGACCGGTCGACCATCTTCGATCGTCAGCGGACTCACCGCATATACATTAAGCGCTCGATTTGCGACCAATCTTGTAATTCTTCTAGCTGCTTCCTCGGCTTCAGTGCTGTTCGCTTTCGTTATTATGGCTATATTGCTGATTGATTCAGCCATCTACCACGCGATCTAGGTAGCATGATGCTCTTAAATGCATTTGGAGACTACAGTACTGTCCTGAGCCACACGATTAAATAACACTTATTTTGAGAGATTTCAGGCGACAACGGGGCCGATAGCTCAGCTTGGTGGAGCGTTCGACTGATAATCGAAAGGTCGAGGGTTCAACTCCCTTTCGGCCCATCATGTACGTGTATGCATATTACATATGGAAGATGGCTAGAATCATGTATGTTAGATACATATTCAGCTCAGCCCTGTGTTCATGGTTGGTGGCAGGATATGGTAGATAGTTATAGTTGAGTGTCTCATCTAATTGTCTACCGAATGCATATGATAAGGCCACAGCATCGCTCGCGAATGGGGGCCAAGGTTGTGATTAGCAGCTAGTCTGTTTACATTCAACAAGGATTTCTAATGGGAGCAGAAATGAGTATGCATGACCACATTTCTATCGTTGCAGATAAATGCAACAAAAAATAGGCTTGCCGAATACTATGCTCGCCTATTGTTCACGTAGGGGATCCATAATGTTATCTTCTGTAAATCTGGCCTAAATAAATCACCACCGGGTAATTTGACATACCAGAAACCTGTGCCATTTTGAGGTATGCTGTCATTATAATATTCACCTACGGTCCACTTCTGACACAAACTGTTACTATTTGAGATCTGCAGAATGGTATTCGATAGCATCCTAATACTATTTGCGTCGATTGCAGCAGTAGGTTAAGGTTATTCCGACTTGCATGAATTAGTCGTTAACATACTATATTCGCAGGGGCCAGAACAAACAGACCAATTATTATACCACTTTTTTTGCAATCTTTTTGGCGACCAATCAAGCTCCCGCTATGGGTACAAAGAGTAATTTGGGTCCAATTCTTTGGAGATATTGTTCTACTCTACTCATCTAAGGATGAATATGCTTCTTCATATCTCTTTAGGGCTTCATTGTTTTTTGTAATAATGATTTGGGTGGAGAAATTGCGACTTTGTTTTATAGGGGCTAGTAGTTGTACCCTTCATACTAGTATAATATCTACTAATAGTTATCAATGAAGAAATCGTCGTCTTACTGATCCTCGTACAAGGGAGGCGTTTTGAAACGAGTCCCTACAACTATTCGTTTAGTTGCTGCTGCGAGAGCAAGAGTGCCATAATTAAAGCCTCAGTTGAAATAGGCCGCCCTTTCGAGTTAATTGCTTTAGCATATTTAGAAGAATCCAGCATTTTCATGAACAAGCTTTCTAACTTGCTCCGAGAGTAAACCACCTGCAAAACCACTCATAAATCGAGCTGAGCTGGAGATATCGGCTGATGTCATTTCTAGGCACAACAGATTAGTTCTACAGTATCGTCAATTCGACCCCATTGGGAACATCATATTAGTTCCAACTAGAGAATACTTATCTAACCTTCCTCCTTGATATAGTTCTCATGCCGTTCGAAAGCTTGGGAGAATATGCTGAAGCCTTGGATAGAGCTGGCGAATTAAAGCGGATAAAGACGAAGGTAAATCCTAATTTGGAGATCGCGGAAATTATGCGCCGGCTGATGTATTCAAGAGATCAGCCCGCAGTATTTTTTGAAAATGTAGAAGGCTCTGATATCCCTATTCTTGGTAATGCCTTTGGGACGATAAAACGACTGCAAATCGCTCTAGAGATAGAAGACTTTACAGAAATAGGTAATCGTATAGTTGAGCTGACTAAGCTAAGTTTACCGTCCGGAATGCTGAATAAACTCAAAATGTTGCCTAAACTCTCAGAAATCTCCGACTACGGTCCGAGGTATACAGAATCGGGCCCAGTTAAGACAATAATGCAAACACAAGATGCTAACCTAAACTGTCTGCCAGTTCTCAAATCATTTCCGAGTGATGCCGGCAAATTCATCACCTTCGGGGTAACTGTTACGAGGCATCCCAACACAGGTATTCGAAACCTAGGTGTTTATAGAATTCAGATTATCGGCGACAAAAAAGCCCTAATTCACTGGCAGACGCATAAGCGTGGTGCACTGCATTATGAAATAACAAAGGAGCAAAGAAAACCAATTGAAGTTGCCATCATTATAGGCGCTGATCCTGCAACTGTTCTTGCCGCGGTCGCGCCTGTTCCAGAAGGAATAGATAAATTCCTTTTTTCCGGTATTATGAGAAAGAAAGGAGTTAAACTCGTAAGATGCAACACGGTTGATTTGGAGGTTCCTGCTAACGCCGAAATTGTTTTGGAAGGATATGTGGATCCTGACGATATTCGCATGGAAGGCCCATTCGGTGATCATACTGGCTATTATACCCCATCAGAGCCCTTTCCCACCTTCACACTTACTGGACTAATGAAAAGAAAAGACCCAATTTACCTGACTACGGTGGTGGGTAAACCAGTTCTTGAAGATGCGTACATAGGGAAAGTTATTGAGCGCTCGTTCTTGCCATTAATCCAGATATTTCAGCCAGAGGTAGTTGACTTTGCGATGCCAGCTGCAGGTTGGTTTCAGGGCTTAGCAGTCATTTCCATAAAGAAACGATATCCTGGCCAAGCGAAGAAAGTAATGATGGGACTGTGGGGTATGGGCCAGCTATCACTTACGAAAATATTTGTTGTAGTTGATCCGGATATTAATGTACATAGCGTAGACGAAGTAATATGGGCTATTACTACAAGATCCGATCCTAAACGAGACACGATGGTGATCGACAATGCACCCACCGATACGCTAGATCCTGCATCACCTTTAGTAAATTTGGGCTCAAAACTGGGAATTGATGCTACTACGAAGTGGAAGGAAGAGGGATATGCCAGAGAAATTCAACAACTTGCTGTGGTAGACGATGAAACAAAGGCAGTTGTTGACCGAAATTGGAAAAAATATGGATTCTCTTAGCTAGTAACTCCAACACTCGTCTCCAAGATTATGACACACCTGGGTCGGTACTCTCAATTGCTATCAGCGTAACGGTAGACTTGATATCAGGAATCTTTTTGAGATGCCACTTTATCGTTTCTTTCAACTCGTCAACGCTTCCCTGGTTTAACTTTACCAAAATATCATATGCTCCATGCACCTCTGCAACCTCAAAAATCCCTGGTAGTTGGCTAAGCTCCTTTATGACTTCTGTTTTATGGCTTATATCACAATTAATTAGCACGTAGGCTGTAGGCATCGCTCTTTTGTGTCACAATATATCAAGGGGACTAATTAAGCATTGGCTTCGAGCGAAATCATGAATGCATATTGATAGATCGTACTCCTAGCGTTCTACGCCTTCGAATCGTAACTTTATCAGATTCTGTCCCCCTGCCTTCATTATCTCTATTAATTCCTCCCTTTCGAGTCTCTTTACCAATCGCCATATTGTAGTCTTTGGTAACAGAAACTTGTTCCGCACTTCACTCTCAAACGCCGCACCATCCTTCTCGGCCAAATACTTGAGAACACGCTGGTCCTCAGGTCGAAGATGAGGCCTTTCGGCAAGAATTCGGATCACTGCTCTGGAAAGGTCAGTTTGTTCCGCTGTGGGCACAGGCAGAACCTTCTCTTCTTGCGCTGGCGGCGACGCCGTTGGAAATGACGAAGGCTGAGGTGGAGGGCGTCTGTCAGATGAATCATCAGATAATGGGCCACCAACTGAATCATGCTCAATTTCAACCCGCAAGAGTTTGTGTATTATTTTTTTTCGAAGTACTAGAACTGAAACCGTACTTGCTACCGCGATACCTCCTATTATCGCATAGACAGGAAATGGGTTAGAAGCGTTGTTCCCGATAGATATGGTCGCTTCATCGACTATCGTTTTGACGCGGCTGTAGTGACCTTTAGAGAATTCATTTTCTGCCTGAGAAAGAAGTGCTCTAGCTGCACTAGTATTGTGCCCAATTTCAGCCGCTTTTTGCACCTCCAGCTGTCCTGTTCCGATTGCATTTTGAGAGGCCACGTAGTCTCTTGTGATATTGATGGTCAAATCGTTCGCTGCGGTGCTAAATTTTTCTGCGTCTGAATATTTTTTGCTAGCTTTAGCCATTAATGCCTGTTGCAGTAGGTTTTGTGCATCTGCCGTTATTATTCTTGGATATCTGTTCCTAGCATCCTGGATTGCAATAACTGCAGATTCGATACTCGCGCTCGACTGAGCTTCCGTACCCAAATATCCAATTACGTAGCTAATTTGAACATGACCTGGATGAAAAGTAAGTAATCCTTGTTCTCCAATTTGCGTGACAGACGCCGGAAATTGTTTGCCCAAGTCAATAATTGTCGAATTCGTAGGTAGTTTTAAGGAAAAACCAGTCGTGGAATTGAACGAAAAGGTCCAAGTCCTCCCCTGCTTATTAACAAGATCAGGAGTTTCGTAAGATAATCTGGCATTTGATATTCCGGAGGAGTTTAAGATCACCTCCCCTGGCTGCTGACCCGATTGGTATCCGACCGACTTGCCTTTATAATCCATTACATTTAGACCATCAACGCTCCTGCCATACAGAGCAACCACCGTGTTGGGTATAGACGGATTGAGAACTACGTCTTGTTCTATTAATGCTGTGCCGTCTGAGAACAGGGCAATAAAAAGTGAACTTATGGAATACCTATCAGACTTGGTTTGCAAATATGAATGCACATTTCTTTCTTCAGAGCCCATAATGACTAATACTAAACTAAAGATTATTCCACAAGCTAGATACGTTTTTTTTCTTCGTATATTTGGCATATTGAAATAATTTTTATGAAACAATTGCGGTATGACCAAGCGATATATGAAATGAACTAAACACCGCCCAAGTTAGCTCTCTTCTTGGACTACCTCTACTGCTCTATCTTGCATTTCTTTTGCATTTGGATAGAATGCTCTTAACTCTCTCAGGCGATATTCTTCAACCCACTTGAACTTGCGCTGAAGTGTGGACGTGTATATTTTTTTCCAGTCAAGCCCAACATACGCCATCCAGGCCTTCATTACCCGAGGATCAATGTAGTTTCTCAGAGATGTGCCAAGGTTGTAATCGCGGGTATTTTTCTGTAGTCTTAGTTGCATTTCAAGCTTTTCTAATCTTTGCTCAAGTCTATTCTTTTGAATTTCAGTTTTCCATGTTCTTGCTTCCATATCGCGCTTTAACTTTTCGATCGTTTCTTGCTTTTTCAGCAATGAATTTTCATATCTTTCTATTGCTTTTTTACTGGCGGGATTTTTTGGATCGATGCCTTTTTTGTGGTTGCAAGTAATAGCGGCTGTCAAATTTGCCATTCTGGCCACATAGATTTTCTGTGCTTCAGATGACTTCTGATGGATCCTTATCGGTGGCTTTGCTAGTGCCTCCTTTACTGTTCTTGTAGTAATAAAAGTTCTAAAAACTTTAGCAGTTAATCCCGGTACGCTTTTGGGATCAATGCTTCGAAGGAACGCATTAACTTTACTAGAAGTGATTCCATCAAAAATCTGAGAGCCTGGCTGTTTACCCTTCATGAATAACTTGAGATTGTCGTAAAGGCCCTTTGTATCTTGAGAATCAACAGAGAGGGTTTTTTGCCATGGAACGCTGTCTTTGCCCAAGAAGTTGAACTCTATAAATTGTTGTCCATCACTTTCTGGGAATTTGATATGTTCTACTCTCAAAGTTGAAGCGCCTACAGTATCAGACTCTTCCGGATCTTTTTCATCACCCACCCTCATTGCAAGCTTAAATATGAGGTAAGAGACGGTAGCGATCTTCTTTTGATTAATTTCCGTAGATCTGAGCATCCTGTTGATAATTTCTCTTTGCACTTTATTGATGTGCTTTCCTAGTTTGTTGGCCTTATCGTATTTTTCTTTCTCGTTATTCTGCCTAAGTGTAGCCGAGTCATGTAGCCACACGTACTTTCTTTTACCCGTCAATTTCTCTGTCCAGGTTGCAAGCCAAGTTGACGAATGATCGTGCACGATATCCTGCCATGTTCCTCCGGGCACGAGAGCGTCTTCTCCAAGATTAAGTATAACATCCTGAGCTCCTACACGTGGTTTCCACCTTCCTCGGAGAGGGTGCTGACCTCTACCCATAAACAACCCTGGGGGTTCGACCAGCCAATTGGCTATATCCACTTCAACATCATCTACGATGGCCTTCGCATAAGTTGCTCTCAGTTTTTCTTTGTCTACACGTTTAGCGATAGTCAAGCTTCGTTTCTCCTCCCGGGGAAGGTTACGGGTTCTCTCTA
>WJXE01000150.1 GCA_009665115.1 Nitrosopumilales archaeon | reverse complement strand
CCGTATGAGCATACGATAAATCATTTCCGGTGTTATTGAACATTGTTCTATGATCTCAAATTTACCCTGGTCAAACGACCAGGGTAGGCACAACCCTATTGTCAAGGTGGCCCATCTCTAGTCTCCTTTTGTTACATTTTTGTATCAAATTCGAAAAAAGTCGATTGGCATATGGGCAAGGTTTTTGGGACGAGGTTGATGACAATTTGCCAAACCCTGTACTAAACAGTTGCATTTGCGCCAAAATTAATAATGTCTACGCCAATGGATCCACCTAAAATAAATAATTTAACAACTGAGCATGTAAGATTAACAGCTTTCCGTTGCTTGCTGTATTGCAGGCAATCTGAAAATAATAGAAGCTTTATCTACTATCGGAACTAATCGAAGAACATGTCAACAAAAAAGGAGGAACAAAAACAAGATTCAGGAAGTAGCGGCACGACCAATCCTCAAGAGGCAAAATCAAGAAAAGATGCCACAACGATTGCCAAAAAATTAGAAACTCTAGTGGACGAAAAAGAAGGAAAGAAGTATTCAGTTGACCAACAAAGTCATGGAATGATTAAAGCATTAGATGGGAGCAAGGAGAATATCAGGCAGGGAATAAACGAAGCAAAAGCTGAGATTCCGCGATTTACACAAATCGTTAAAGATTTTCAGGAGACAGCCATCGAGTCCACCAAAGAAATCTCGGATGCGTTCATAGAATCACAAAGACAGGTCATAAGCTCTTTGCAATCGGTATGGATTCCGAATCTAGTATATACATACGGATCGATCTGGAATTATTGGACACTCCAGCCAATTATAAGTGACATTTATGTAAGCATGGTCCGAATTACCGCGGACAATATGATTGCCGCAACTAGATTAGCGAACAACATTATTTTTACAAACATAGAAGCAGCTAAGGTATTGATGCCGCAGTTGAAAGATAATGCAGACCATGAATGTACTAACGAGAAGACGAACCGAGCAATGAATGGAAATACGAGGATCCGAATATTTTTTCCATAGGTTTTTTGGTGGAATTTAGTGTATATGGCTCGTCTATTCGTGTTAGCCCTGGCAATGTTGTATGGAAAGGAAAATTGTTTGAATATTTAATATAGGGATTAGGCCGTCAGCTTCCGAAGCGAGCTAGATATTTGATTCCTGTTACTGTCGCCAAATTCGGTGGTAGTGCCATAGGGGTAGACGGTATTTTGATTGGAAAAATCATAAATCGGATAGAACAACTGAAGGAAAAAACAAAAGTCGTTGCCGTTTTTTCTGCTCCTCTCATTACTTATCAGGAAAAACCCTATTCCATGACTGATGTCGCCATAAGAGTAGGTAGGAGCTATGCATCCTCGAATCCTATAGAAATTGAGGTCTTAAGGGAAGTTTATGAACGAATTGCCTCGGAACAAGTTTCTAACCAATATTATCAAGAATTCCTTGCACATCTCGACAGATTCTACCGTCAGGTGATAATTTCATTAAAGCAGGCGGCAGAAAACCGGCGATTTGTTGATGTTATCAGATCGAGAACACTTGCATATAGTGGAGAGATAACTATGTCTTATCTTATGGATTATATTATGCGAAGTCATGGCATAAACTCCGATCATGTTGATATAGAAAAATGGCCAATAATTACTGACGACAACTTTGAAGCAGCCAACTTTATGATCGAAGAATCAAGACGGAATGACAGTCATTTATTGGATTTAGTCGAACGTAACGAGATCGTCTGCTTAGGCGGATTTATAGGTAAGACCGTTGATGGTCTTGAAACAACATATGAGCGCGGCGGTTCTGACAGAACAGCAGCAGATACTGCGATCCTCTTACACGGACGCTATGAAATGAAGGTCGACTTTGAAAAAGATAGTGCCGTGCTGAGTGCCGATCCAAAGATAGTAAAGAGCGGTTTGGAAAATATACAATACCTGTCTTATAATGAGGCAAAATTGGCTGGAATGTTTGGTATGAAGATTCTTGACCCTGTTGCTATAAAGGAAATTCTTGACAATAATCTGGATATACCTCTAGTTATTACGAACATGACAAACCCGTCAGATACAACGATGATTCAACGAAATCCGCCGCTTCAAGATGACTTTAACAACAGTCTGGTAAAAATCGTTACCGGCAAGAAAAACTGCGCTATCGTAAGGATCGAAAGTATTGCAGCATCTTATTTGGTCGCCTCACTTGAAAAGGACAAGCAGTACCATGATTTCGTTAAATTATCTCCGTACAGGCAAGATGACGTCGAAATTTGTAGGTTGCTTTTCCTAGACGCAGACTACGTTAAAAAACAAGAGCGCCATTTCAAAGCATACTATCCCAAGGTAGAGATAGTCTATGGAAGAGGTGTAGTGACCCTTATTGGTGATATGATGTGGCATATACCGAACATAGCATCTACTGCTAGCAGTACCGTTGGAGAGCATGGTATAAATATTCTCAATTTAGATGCGCAAGAGGAGACATCGAGAATCCTGATTGTTGTAGAAGATAAAGGTACCAATGTAAGTGAGGCTGTTAAGGCAATTCATTCTAAACGAACTAATATTCGTATTAGTGAAAATAAAAATGACTGAAGGCAAAATATGGATGGATGGATCCCTCGTCCCCTGGGACGACGCAAAAATTCACGTTCTCACTCATGGTTTACATTATGGAACAGCTGTCTTCGAGGGAATTCGTTGTTACAAAACCGACTATGGCCTCGCCGTCTTCCGTTTGCCAGACCACATACGACGGTTAACGCACAGTGCAAAGATGTATTTTATGGATCTTGGATATTCTGAGAAGCAACTGCAAGATGCGGTAATCGATACAATCAATGCCAATAAGCCAGAGGAATACTACGTTAGACCTATCGCATACTACGGTTACGGTAAAATGGGTGTCAATCCTCTTCCCAACAAAGTTTCTATCGCAATAGCAGTTTGGAAGTGGGATGAATATATTAGACAAAGCGAACCGCAAAAAGGAGCAAGACTAATGGTATCTTCATGGATGAGAATCGATGGAAAATCAATGCCTATGAATGCAAAAGCGACAGCAAACTACGCGAACTCTGCTCTCGCTAGAATGGAAGCATTGAAAATGGGATTCGACGAAGCATTGATGCTGAATACTGCCGGAAAAGTTATCGAAGCTAGCGCAGAAAATATTTTCATGGTGAGAGACAATGTATTGATTACTCCGCCGGTAAATTCAGGTGCTCTCAACGGGATAACCCGAGATAGCGTGTTGGCTATTTTACGACACTATAGCAGTCTTTATGAAATTCGTGATATTTCAAGGGACGAAATGTACATAGCCGATGAAGTTTTTCTGACTGGGACCGCGGCTGGAATAAGAGCGGTAGGCGACATTGATAACAGAATAATCGGTAATGGAGACATAGGTCAACTTACGATGGAGATTAAAAGCAAATTTGAAGCAGTAACTCAAGGAAGGGATGACAATTTTAACAAAAAATGGCTTACTTACATCAGCTAGCGATAATGGTCTCTAGCAGGTATAATGACACCATTGTGTGACTTGTTTTCTAACTAAATAGATTCACTTCCGTGTGATTTCGCCTTCATATTTCATTTTTGCGTAGTTTACTAATTTTATTGCGTCCTGCTCTTTCAAACTTTGTCTGTTCTTACTAATATAGGAACGGAAAGATTCCAAATAATCTGAAAGTGAAGGATGTCGCCTTTTCGTTTCATCTATGATATCTTCATAATTTCGATCTGGAAAGTACATGCTCTTTGCGACTCTGACTGCTGCTCTTTTTGCATTTTCGTCGATAACTCCTTTTCTTAATGCAATGAAAAGGTTATATCGAATATCAATCATTGCTTCTGACTGAATATGCTGAGTTTCTTCAGTGAACGTAACCGCTACTTCGTCATCTGCGGCAATTTTGTTCTTTTTGTACAATTCAAATATCTTGCCAATTCCTATCATACCATATTTTTCCAGTTCAACTGCTCGTAATGCCCCGAGACTTGCTGCTCCCAAAACGAGAATATTTTTTTTGATTAATAGTTGAAATACTTCTATTGGAGTGGGAGGATAATCCTGCAAAAACAAGCCGTCGACCAATCCTACTATAGTGCGATCATCATCATTTATGCAGGCCAGAAGTCTTAGAAAATCGCCTTTTTTCGCAGGTGGTCTATAATCGGCATTAAAGATTTTCCTGGCTTTTTCAATGGCCAGACTTGGACCAATAAAAACAATCGGCTTATTAATTTTTTTTAAAGTACTTTTTCGCTCTCCAACCCATAACCGATTTTGTAAATTTAAATGTCTCTAGTCCTGGAACTATAGCTCGGACTACAGGAATTCCTATTTTCGCAATTGTTAAATCTACAATTATAGCTTTTTTTAGGCCTGCGTGTTGTAAACGTGCCAAAATCAGTTTAATATCATCAAGAATATCTCTGTTAAAATAAGATCTAACCTGAGAGAATTGGATCTTATTTTTAGATGGCGTAAATTGCCACGCCCTCTTGTCGTCAGAATTATCATGTCCATATTTTATCTTTCGCAGGTCGTCCCTCGCACCTTGGATATTGGCAGCTCTAGTTTGGGAAACTTCAGTAATAGCACGCAACAATGCAATCCTCGCATCTGGGTGAGTACCATGGCCTTCAGCAAGGTATCCATAATCGTGAGTTAGCCACTCTATGCTGCTGGCATTGAACGTGGGAATCCCAATATCTGAACTTATATCCTTTATTATCAGGGGGATGTTAGCTTTCTCAAATTTTCTAACTAACATCTTGATAGGATCAAAATCTACATCACGTATATCAACATCTGGAAATATACTTGAATCATCCATAAATTGATCAGCAGGTACAGGAGATACTGAGTATTGTCTTGCTTTCAGCGAATTTGTGATAGTTCGTATGAAATGGAATGGGATGGCGCTGGCTCGCAGTTCCGCCAAACTAATTGCGTCACGTTCAATGACTTCACATAGGGAATGACAGACTGCTTCTTCTAATACGTTACCAGAAGCAAGTCCATTTGTATGATAGAATGCAAACGGGTTTAAAGCAGGGGGTTTTGGAGTATATCTGAATAAAGCAAGAGATGCTGGTACTAACATCCGTTCTCCGCTAAACAGCTCAAAACTAGGAAGGAAATCCATCGTCATGTAATTTCGGTATTGAAAATTGAAAGGTTCTACAACCTCTTCTGGATGGAGGACCGTGTATCTCTGTGATAATTGATCGTAACTTCCTTGAATGAAATCTCGCCGTGTACTACTTGGTAGTGAAGAATATCTTTCGATACATTCCATCAACGCGCTCGCTTTTGCATGCGCCTTGGTTGGACCCTTACCGCTATAAACCCAAATGTAATCCTCTGTTCCAGGTAAAACAGCAGAGTAATTTGGGATAGTTAATTTATCCATATGTGTTATGTCCGCAAGTCGGGTTACTCCAATCTGCTTAGATAGTGACATGGTCATCCTGAGCGTCTGTTCAGGGGGCATGATCCTAGAACTTCCATTTAGGGACCACTTTTCTCTACTTTGAAGCAGCAATGGCTGTGTTTGCACGTTTATGAACGGTGAATTAGTTCATATCAAGTTTACGAATCACGCCGACACAAATAACGGAATCGGCGAGGGTACAGTCAGCAATATTATAAGCGAATGGAAGAAAGGACTGACGGTTCAGAATATGAATAGATAGGAGAATTAGCGGTGTTTTCCAAAAGTCAAGGAGTAAGTCTAAGCGGCGTCGCTACTCGTTCTAGGATGAATAGTTATGTTAAGAAATTAGGCGGAAATGAGGACCAAATAGAATCCTCGATGGTTAATTTGTATTATTTCATTATTTCTACATTTACTTTAATTAACACTTTGATTAAATCATTTGAGGTTATTAATACCAGCACAGGAC
>WJXE01000149.1 GCA_009665115.1 Nitrosopumilales archaeon | reverse complement strand
GGTTTCCCAAGTTCAATTATGATATAATTTCCGATTTTCTTATACTTTTTCACTAGCAACAAAGAGGAATGGCTAAAATAGTCCTCAGGAATTATTACTGCACCCCCATTCTCGATTATAAAAGGCTGCCTTAGTCCCATATCTTGTCTGATTTTCTCTTGCTCCGCTAGGGTTTTGGCAGAACAGAAAACCACCGGTATATTATTTTGTTTTAATTCTTGAATTAAGCCTTTCGATAGTTCGTATTGCCCTGTAATGATATCGGTTAGAGTGCCATCTATGTCAGTAAAGACCACCTTATGCTCCAACAAATATACATGAACCGATTCAATTTGTTAAGGTATCGATCAGAGCATCCACCAAAAATGGATATTACATCTTCAGCAACTATCCTTCATCGCTTCTACTGACTTCTTTTGTGTGGGGATATAGATTATCATATAAGAGGGTTTTACACGTCGATGTTGAAAGTGCCACTACGATATAGGAGTTATTCGTCAGTCAGGACAGCTAGCCCAGGCATTTCGTCTCCGGCCAAGTATTTCAGACTGGCTCCGCCCCCTGTTGACACGTGACTAACTTCACCCTCCGATACCCCAGCCCTCTTCATCGCTTCTAGAGTGTCTCCTCCGCCTACCAGAGTTTTTGATCCACGCCAATAAGCTAACGCCATGCTTTTTGCAATGTTTGTAGTTCCATTCGCAAAAAGACCGATTTCAAATAAACCCATAGGGCCGTTCCAGAATACAGTACCTGATCCTCTCCCACCAACCTCAGAAGAATAACGCTGGATTGTTTCGTTACCGATATCAAATCCTATCATCCCGTCTGGAATATCCCCTTTCACCATCGCAGCGTAGCCGTTATCCGCGCTTGAAGAAATTACGTGATCTGTCGGCAGCATTATTTTATCACCAAATATCGAGAGAGCTTTTGTTACCCAAACCAAGTGTTCAGAATCAATCAGCGAATTGGCCGTATTCACACCTTTCGCTTTGAGAAAGGTATACGCCGCCGCTCCCCCTAACAATACTCTGTCGGCCTTGGGAAGCAGATTTTCTAATGCACCTATTTTGTCGTTGATTTTGACCCCACCAAGAACCACGATGAATGGCTTGGATGGGTTATCCTTTATCATAGAGAGATATTCCACCTCTTTCCTTAAGTTGAATCCTGCCAATCTGACATCGAACAATCTCGGCGCGCCATAAGTAGAAGCATGTTTGCGATGTGAAGTACTGAAGGCGTCATTTACATATATATCTGCCAATGAAGCGAGCTCTTTTGAAAATTCCGGATCGTTCGATTCTTCCTCCTTGTAGAAACGTAGATTCTCTAATAGTAGAACATCTCCTTTTTCCATGCTATCTATCTCTTGACGAACATTTTTGCCTATGTTGCTAGAGGTGAATTTAACCTTTGATTTCCCCATCATTTCTGACAACCTCTTCGCTACTGGGGCCAATGAGTACTGAGGCTGACGGTCGGTCGGCCTACCGAGATGAGAAACTAGAACTATTTTGGAACGACGTTTGGTCAGGTATTCAATTGTGGGGATGGTCATACGGATTCTAAAGTCTTCCCCCACAGAGCCACTGTTCACGCTGACATTATAATCGACCCTAATCAACACCCTCTTACCGTCTAGCTCTGAATCCTCCAAGTCTGAGATAACTTTCAGCAATTCAGTAACCCTGCTTTATAGGAGTAGCAGAATAAACCTTGCGAATCCGTTGGAGTGTTCATAGCTAAAATGCAAAGGCAATGAAGAGTGATTTTTGGATGTGAATATGCAGACTAATTAATTCTAATTATTTCCGGATCAAATGGTTTGCTGCATTATCAATCCGTCAAAATTTTCTAATTTTTATTTTGACGAGCTGGATTTAAGTACAATTCTTCTTAAATCCGAGTATATGATGGTAGTAAAAACAGACTTTGTCTTGTAAAATGCGTCCGAGATCTATGCGAGTCCGAGTGGGGATTGAAGTCTTCAATTTCGCATTCTGACAGGATTAGGCCTCGCGAGAAACGCGGACAAACCCGTCAAGCGTTCCACGTTACGCTATACGAGGGATGGGCCTGATGAAAGTTAATCTACAAGATGGAAAAGAAATGGTACGTTGAATCCTAGTATCGAATGGCAGATGCAGGCATTCTACTTACAAAATATTGCAGACATGGAAAGTGCAAACAGATCTCTAACCATCGACTTAAGTCGGACATCAGGACCATATGGTTATGTCGTTAATTGTTCTGAGCAGATGATCACAGTCTTTGGTATTACGCGACAAAACGCACAGAATTTAAGGCTTTGACGCGGTGATCTTGGAGTAGCTTTGTAATCTGTTCAAAAATTTTGCATGAACCAACCATTGCTTCAATTTTATCTTCATCTGAAAGTGCATTTGTCTCTATAATTAGATGGTCCCATATTATTCTGACGTTGATCTGAAAAGTGTCACCTTCATTTATCCATTGCAACATGTAACCGATTTCGCTTTCCATTAACCCTATCCACCTAATTCGACTAAACCACCTGCCGTTTAGCGCCTGTACAATCTCCTCTGTCTTTATACCTGTTGGAATGTATAATTGAAGTAGCTGTTTGTACTCGCTTCGTTTTAGTCTGTCAGGCATGGCCATACCCTTTGCGCTCGTCTGTTCGTTTTTGTTCAGCTTGTAGCCGTTAACGGATCTCTGGATTAATCCAAGTTCCTCAAGTCTGTTTAATGCTCGTGCGAGGCTCTGTTGGTGAAGATTTAGCTTTCGCATTAACCCTTTGAAGGAATAGTAAGAGCCTGTGTGTTGGTTTAGCAATGAAAGAATTTTGTTGTCATTGTTACGGAAATCTCTTATGAACGACAACTCGCCAGTCGTTTGGGTCTGTGCATCAAGTGCCAAATTTTTAGATATCTCAACCGTAGACAACCACACGTCTTTGCGATCTTGAAATTCTGTAACTCGCGAAGGATTATTTTCTCCTGTCTTTGTCGAAACACACGTGCTATCCGTCTCTGATATCTTTTCCACTTACCTAACAATTCACCACGATCTGAATATAAATTAGGTGGTAAGAACTCGAAAACTTAGTTAGGTGATTCTAACTACTTTGTGACCATTTATTTTCAATTGTTAAATATCTTCGTGCCTTTTTTCTTATAATTTGGGCACTTTGATTGACAGACGTGCTAAGGACATAATAACTCGAGCGCGCGTAGCCAGACTCGCTACAGTAGATTGCTATAATCAGCCTTATGTAATCCCAGTTGTATTTGTTTTCGATGGCGCATATTTTTTTATCCCTCTAGACAGGAAGACAAAAACTGTGACTCCCGGAGAGCTCAGAAGGGTTAAAAACATAGAAAAAAACGCCAAAGTAGCTTTGATTATAGATAAGTATACCGAAGCTTGGGAAAAGCTGTGGTTTATCATGATCATGGGACAAGCAGGGATAATTGAAAATAAAGACCAAATAGCGCTCTTAAAAGAGATTCATAAGATGCTAATCACAAAATATCCTCAATATAAAAGCCTAGGGATGGGGGAGTCATGTATCAAAATACAGCCATTAAAAGTCACATCTTGGAAGAACGCTATGGACACAGTCCAGCATTAGTGAATTTACGAAAATGATTCATATCAACGAAATTTGATGCCCTTGTGTGTCGTACCTAGTTTCCCAGGTATAAAATAACCGTACTCATCCCCTCATTCTTAAGAAAAATAAGAAGAGTGGTGGCACGCTCACTTGTTCATCCGCAGAACGTCGACCTGGCCACTATGCAGCCAGTCTTTAAGTTCCTCGTGCGTCGGTTTTGCATCGTGCTTCCCGGCTAGACCAAGATGCAAAAGAACGTAATTAACTTGATTCAGCAAAGGCTTATTTTGTTCATCACCCTTCCGTGCCTTCTGTCTCAAATCAGAGGGAACATTTTCCCACCACTCATTAAAACTTCTCTTCCCTGTGTTTCCACTTTTTGAACCGAATCCTTTTGGCATTGTCATGGCATTAAAATATATTAATTCAATCTTTTTAAGGGTTTGCTTGAGTTCACTCGGATGTATCCGACAATAACAGAGTAACAATGACATTCTCCGTGACGCCGAAAATTAGGGTATCGGATTTTTGCACGAGATCTGCCACAAAGTTTCGGATGACAGTATAGAATGCTCAAGGAAGAATATCGTGCAATCGGGGAAGACAAATACAAATATGAAAGCCATGTCTATATCTAATATACTACGTTCTAGTTTCATTCGGATGATTATTAAATTCATTCCACAACAGGTTGATTGTGAGAATGGGGACTTCTCATAATATACCCTTTCAGAAGTCATTCAAAGAGTGAAAACCAACTTGGCAGAACGGGAACGTGATTTTGACAGTTCAGATAATAGAAGATCTTTCTGAGCAATTCCACACAGATGGACGTACCGAAAAAATATAAAAAATGGAAATTAGAAATCTTGTCAGTTCATAAAGCCTTTGCCTCTGAACATATTTTTGGCGTCTTCGATAGAAATGTCAGCCCCAGGCACAATAATATCGGATTCAACGATTTCCTTATGTTCAAGGGGTAGCCCAACTTTTTTTACTAATCCAAGAACCACATCTACTCTTCGAGCGAAGTCTTTTTCGCCTTGTTCGTGTGTTTGAATTATTTTTATTAGTTCGTCATCTATCTTATTTATCTTCTTGGCAGTACGATTATCTACCTTGAACTGACCATGGCCGATGACTCTAACAATCGCATACCTGCTATCCTTTACCGCGGATCGATTATGCCAAAGTGGCTTCTTTTTGAGCCTTTTCTGTTTAAGATCTCTCACTCGGTGCCGATGGCCGCCACTTGAACCTTTTTTCGTGGTCTTTGATGGTCCCACCTTTTTCATTCGACAACCACAGGCTGTTCTTCTTCCTCACCTTTGCTGTCTTCTGCGTTTTGCTGTTCGTTCCCCTCTGGTTGGTTTTTTTTCTTTTTGGCATTAGCTGCCTTTAACTTTGCTAATTCCTCATCGACTGAGCTTTTTACTGTCATTTTCTGTAGCTCCCCCTCTATATCATTACCACTGCCATTCGTCGCTGATGTTGATGTG
>WJXE01000148.1 GCA_009665115.1 Nitrosopumilales archaeon | reverse complement strand
GCGAGATACCGAGCAGATAGATATATCGAAGAGAACTGTTAAAAAACAACCAAAATATTATTATTGCTTGGTTTGTCATTGACCCAAAAATCCACAAACTGCTGCAGCTGTATTCAAATGAGGTAAAAGACGGATATAATTAGCTGTTAACAAAGGTGTATCGATTGTTTACCTCTTTTTTGACGATCTCGTTTTGCAAACAATGATTTGCTGGTTCTGCAATAATAATATCCGAGATTGATTGAGAGGGAAGGGGAAAGAGGACGAAGGCCACAGAAAGAAGAGAAAGTTTGAAGGAAAGATTGTAGTAATAACCGGAGCTTCATCGGGAATTGGAAGGCAGGCTGCTCTTGATTTTGTAAATAAAGGCGCGGGTCCAATAATACTTATAGCTCGTTCAGAATCAAAATTACTCGAACTAAAGAAAACATTACAAGTTGTCACGGAATCCAAAGGAGCAGACATTGTAACAGATACTTGTGATATATCAAAAAAGGAAGATGTTCTAAGAATGGGAACACAAATACTCGAAAGATTTGGGTATATTGATTTATTGATAAATAATGCAGGTTTTGGAGAATTTGGTAAAGTGGAAAACCAGAGTATTGAACAAATAGAGGCAGTCATGAGGACAAATTATTTTGGAATGGTCTATGGTACCAAGGTATTCTTGCATTCTATGCTCTCAAGACATTCAGGACATATTGTAAATGTGGCATCATTAGCCGCAAGTTTCGGAGTTGCTGGAATGGCTGGATATTGTGCTTCAAAATATGCAATGTTAGGATTCTCTGAGTCCCTGTATCACGAGCTATATGGAACTGGTGTACGCATAACAGTAGTAAGCCCTATTGGCGTGAAAACAAATTTCTTCAACAATCAATCTTTTGAGAATCATAAGCCAAATTATACTGGTTTTATGCTCGAAGCAAGAACTGTATCAAAAGCAATTCTTGCTGCAGCTAATTCCTCGCGTCTTGAAATAATAGTTCCTTTTTATGTAAGAGCAGGAGTGTGGTTTAAGCATACTCTGCCCTATGCTATCAATCCTGTCGCAGGTGCGCTTTTCAGAAGACAATTGAACAAGGCACCAAAGTAGTAAAAACGACTGGCTAATTAATTCTAGAAATGATTCAGGGTTGGAATAATGATTTAAAACAACCTTCCTGTTTTCGGCAGACCCCTTTCCATTCCTAAATAGAATCTGCTCCCATATACATCTCTAAATTTTGCTTGGGTCTCAGACATGTCGTAATGCCATTCTAGAATTTTATTTAATACTGAATTTAGACTAGGATGGAGCTCTTACCAGAGTAGTAGCGTTAGTTGTAGTTCCATAAGTAGACAATGGAACATTCTTTATATCAAAAACGTTATTGTTTGGATCATATCCAAGTTGATTTAATAATAATACCCTAAATCCATTATCATGTAGATATTTCATTTCCTGTGCAAATAAATCCACAGTTATGGTGGAAGCCATCATGTTATAATCTTGCATGCTGTTTGTAAGATTGTGATATGTAACTATAGGAATTGCGTTTATCTTTCCGTTTGTGTTGTATGGAATTTGACTATTCATACGTTGAACGAATTGAGGAAACTCCTGAGAAGGACTATAATTGTGATTGCTATCTACATGTCTAAAGCTATCACTTTTAATATCATATCGATTTGCATAGGTGAGCTTACCATTGGCTGAATATGTACTGCAATCAGTCTGCGGTTGTTTTCCGAAGCCGTTACAGTTTAAAAACATCAATGGTGCACTACCAGATCTTGCTAGATTATAATATTTAGCCACCACATTAACTATTGATGGTATGTCAGATCCCAAGTTTAGCGGATATCCAAAGATTGTTGCATTAACGCCGTGATTAGCAAGACATTGTTTTGATCCCCCTATTTCATAAGTCAGTTGGCTTGGTGAGGACAATAGCGTAGGGAGATGAGCATGAGTCATAGTATGTGATTCTATATCCATTCCATCATGTTGTAATGCTGCTACGTCTTGCCAAGTCTGTCTATCTTTTGTTTTTCCTATCCAAGTACAAACTTCAAAGAAAGAAGCCTTAAAACCATATTTATCTAGTATTGGCTTGGCGTATAGGATTTGGCTCTTGTACGAGTCATCAAAGCCTATCATGACAAGCTTATTGTTACTAGCCAGACCACCGCTATTATTAAATCCTGAAGAAAAGCCCGGTGGTGACGGGGCGGAATAAAGAGGACTAGAAGAAGATTGATTATTGAATCCATTTAAATTTGACACACCACTGTTGCTAGTACTTGTTGCGGCACCACCGGTACTAGATGATATATGTGAAGATGATTTGTTTTTATGATGTGAAGAGCTCAGGGCCACATTTGGAAAAGAGCTACCGATGACTAACATCATTACAATCGTAAAAGTAACGACAACGCCAAACAAAATCTTTGCATTTGCATTTGACAAGATGGCTTACGTAATGACAACGGATTTAATAATGATTACGGACAGAAGACTATCAAATAATATGATCCTCTGGTAGTCTTTATCGATCACTCCCTTATGGGACTCTTAAAGGGAGCAATTCATAAATAGATTATGATTACCATTTTTCTTTTATTGCCGCTATCATATTGTCAGTCTCAGTTCCAACAAAATTGTATAACTAATAACTAGATTTACAAACCCGCACTTTCAATTAGATTTAACAATTCATTATATTGTTTTACGAATTTCTTGCCTTTACTAGTTAATGATATTAATCCAGTAGAATTAGCACGATATATCATGTATTTGTGTTCTAACTCAATAATGTGATTCATCATTTTGTCATAGGATAATCTGCAATTATGCTGAATATGAGTTGGTCTTGCAACTTTGTTATGATCTATATCATCTTCAATAGCACAAAGTATTTCATAAAATAGTTGAAGTTTATGCCTTTTTTCTTGTCTCATATATCAGGTCTCAATCTCCGAAAACCGAATGACCAAATTATACGTCTTTTATATATCTTAGTTTTGGTTGAAGCTAATGAGTCTTATTTTTGTGCTTCCTTCACAACACTGATAGACCTAGTACTAGAGACGAGGCTCTACAATCGATATCTTTCGTCGTCAATATCATAGCTGCTTGCTTTCAAATCTAACCAACTAAAGCGCTGGCATTCATAAAAAAGGTGTGAACGCGTGTATATCTGCAGTTGTTATCATGAATTACACCCAAACTTCCCAAGTTTGCAGAATTGGTTAAACGCTTGATTATATCCATAATAACAAGCAGTTGCGTTAGTTACACCCCGTTCAGAACCACAACTTCCTGGAGGATCGTTGGTCCCAACAGTTGCGTCTTGTTTGCCAAATTTATAGCCAATTGCAAAGTCTTTTGCCGCTGTCTTGGTTGCGTTATCATTAGTTGTTGTCGTCGATCCTGGTATAATTAAATCACATAGATATTCACCCCCCTGTAGGACTAGATTGCTGGTGCTAGCCAAAGCAACCTTCATTCCTCCCCCACCTGCTTTCCCTAATTTGGTTATGGTGCTAGACGTTTGATTACAAGAGACTAGATATCCTGTCGTCGATTTGATATAATTACTGCTAGAAGAATGACCAGATCCACTAGTAGTGGAACCCGAAGAACTAGTACCAAGACACTGGGACAATGTGACAATTAGAACTGAACTACACTGTAAAGGAACTGTGGGTGTTGAGGTGGTTGTAGGAGGCGAATTGTTAGGTAGTTGTTGCTGATGGGTAGGTGGTGCTAATACAGTGTTAGGCGTTCCTATCGTTCCACTGGAACTCTGTCCAGATTCTACACCTGGCGAAGTGCTAGGCATGGCCGTAGATTGTTGTGATTGTGATTGTGTCGTATCAGTAGATTTAAGCCCTTTTCCATTTGCCTGTGCTACTACAGACGACGTGGAAGCTAGTGCGTTACCAGAGATAATCGAAAATAGAAACAAACCTGTCATTAGTGCAATCGAAAAATAAATTTTCATTTCTCTTTTTCGCCTACCAATTTTTCTAACTCGGCTGCAAGCATATCGGCTGTTCTGTTGTAATTCCATTCCCTACCATCTAGAATGGTTTGTCTAATCCAGTCCTTAACTTTTGCTGTCAATTTCATTATTTGCTAATCAACTTCAACAAGCTAACGAATTGTTTCAAAGTTAGAATCTCTTTCTCGGTCAATTCGGCCTTTGTTATCTGCTCTGTATCCGCCACGCTACGAGCAGTTCGAATCCCGCATATGAACATTCAAATCCACATCAAGTAATTACATGCATTACTCATGCAGCAACAAAGTATTCAACTGTGTCTATTCCTGGAGTATATGGTTCTGCATATGATAAATTCCCTCGGTCAATTATTTCAACGTGAGCTACAAATTAAGATGGGTCAATTCCCCGTCAAACTTTACAACGAACAGCTTTTGCACCTTATTGAATGTGGACTTATAAATCCAATGCCTCATATTGGCCACATCAGTCAGTTAGTCCTTCAAACTTTTTAGGACCATAAGAAGATCGTAGCCGTTTGTTGATATTCTTTTCTCAATTTAAAAAAGTCCTCATATCATTTCTACCCGATCCAAATGATATGATATTACAACAACAAAAAAAGACAATGAAAGTCGATGTGTAGGACTGTTTATGGAATACTGCTGGAGAGGAACCTTATTTTTGACTTTTAACTGTTTTGAGACTAGCTACCATCATGATTATATCGTTCAGTTCATCTTCGGCCCTAGTTGAATATTTAAACATGAGATACGGATTCGAGGAAATATCCTCTTCATTCCTTAATTCGACTGTTGCGTTAGCAGTGACATTATCTGTCGCGATTCTTCATATGTATTATTATAATGGGGCCTAATAAAGCGACAAGATTGACATGGGGCCAGTGGGATTTGAAGCCTCGGTTCGAATCCCTTTTTTGGGATTCTTCATACCCGCTCTATACCTGAACTTAAACATATTCTTTTCTAATTCAGTGTCAAATTGTTAACCGTACATCCGTAAGATCATCGGATCTCACACAGTAATTGACGTATATCAATAATCCGGTAGCATCGAGAAAGAATACTATCATGAAAGCCGTGGAATGGATAGATA
>WJXE01000147.1 GCA_009665115.1 Nitrosopumilales archaeon | reverse complement strand
ACCATGGCTACTCCTCGTTTGTCTAAACCCAAACCTAAACTTAAATCAACTCGGACGTCATAATCCACAGAGGTATACCGTCAGGGATGAAAGATTTTTGATGAATAACTCTTACAGTGGAGGGCGAGTTCCTCTATTTTTTACTTACTCCATGTTTGCTACGGTAGGCACATTGTGAATAGTATCGCCATTTTGGAGTTGTTCCTCATCCATCGTGAAAACAAAACGCGATCCCTCAAATTCTGCTGAGCCAACTCTCTCCCAATTTATTTTATATTCATGAGTTAGTTGTTTACCAATAATTTTGATATTTGTCGGCAGACTGGAATACAGTGTATCCACTTTTTGTGGATCCCTGGTTCCTAACAAGGATCTACGTCTTCTCATTAAATATTTAACTGCTACATTCTTATGAGCATGTCCCTCCACAGGAATTTTTTCTCTCCCCGTGTCTATGGTGAATTGACGTTTTGCCAAACGGTGTGACTGACCGGCATTAATACAAAAGTTTTGTGGTCATAACATGGATACAAAATAGATAGCTAACAAGGCGCATTTACCACGCGGCAGGGGAAAGCATCAGCATGACAAGTATTGGAGGAGAAATGGTTATTTGGATCCCAAAGGTGGGAGACGATGCTGACTGCGAGATGGGTACTCATAACCAGAGGAGGACGCCAAAATTAAGAATGTTCAAAAGTAATTTCGAACATATTCTCACTAGGTATTCTATTTATTGAAATTCAAAGCAGTTGAGTAAATTTGCTAATCGGTCGGATTGAATCCAATCACTAAGGTATGCTTGAATGGTGTAACGCCATGAGAATTGGTGGGGCTTGCTGTGTAGCCAGTAACAATTTTGGATGAGGCATATTTGTTAACCATATTAGCAAGACTGGAATTGATCCAACCACAATCATCGTCAGGACTATCAGCCATGTTGCCGTGTGCATATTCGTACTTCAGGACAACTGTATATAAATTTTCAAATTTCTTGGATGACGACTCGTCACGCGCCGGTTATCTTCCATATTATTCCATTGTAGTGTTCTACATTTTTAACTACTTTACCTGGGTGTCTCATTGTTCACCACCCATGCATAAAAGATTGCTGTGAAGTGAAAATGCGTATATCTGAATAGAGCTATCTGCGTTCACGAATATCAAATTTGGATTACTAACTGTTTTGATTGGAGCAATATATCTTAGCTTACACCGACTTGGTGTAAAAAAATTGGTTTATACGAATCGCCATTCCCTCGCAGATTGAAGCCACGAAGAAAATAGGATTATAAATAAGCACATTTGAATGTCCTCTGCGCTTACATGAGATTGCTTGAATTTCAAGGAAAGGAACTTTTTTCGCAGTACGGTATCTCAGTCCCGGCAGCATCTCTCGTTAACTCTAGGGATGAAGCCATTCAGGCCGCAACCAAACTCGGATATCCGGTGGTATTAAAGTCGCAACTTACGGTCGGCGGAAGGGGCAAGGCAGGTGCAATCTTAAAATGCAAAAACGCCTCCGAACTTTTACCTAAATTCGACGACCTCATAAATAAGGAGGTAAAAGGCGAACTGCCTCGGGGGATTTTGGTTGAAGAAGTGGTAGATATAAAAAACGAACTTTATTTATCGTTTTTTCTGAACAGAAGCAGGAGATGCTACTCATTAATTGCGTCAGCAGAAGGAGGAATAGAAATTGAAAGTGTGGACAACAAGGTAATATTTGATATCCCCTTAGAGGGATTATCTCCTGAGATTGCCGAAGGCGCAGCCCGGAAATTAGGTTTAAAGGGCATCACACCAACCGCCTTTGTAGATTTTACAATGAAGCTCTCAAAATTGGTTATGGAAGAAGAGGCTGAGCTAGCGGAGGTCAATCCTATTGCCATGTTGAGTGACGGCTCTCTGATGGCACTAGACGCGAAAGTGATAATAGATGACAACGCGATGTTTAGACATGCCGAACTAAAGAAGTACGAGCATATTTCCGAATTGGAGGAACAAGCCGGAAAGAGTGGCTTTTCATTGGTGGAACTGGATGGGAATATCGCCATCATTGGAAACGGGGCCGGCTTGGTAATGTCTACAGTTGACATGGTCACAGATGCAGGTGGTAAGGCTGGCTGCTTTCTTGACTTTGGAGGTGGAGCAACTACCGAGACGATTTATGAAGCGCTAACGGTCATTAGCAAAATAAGAAGGATTCGAGGGATCCTAGTGAATCTTTTCGGCGGAATTGTAAAAACAAACTTAGTCGCTCAAGCAATACTGGATGCCTATAAAAATAATCTGATCGACGTGCCCTTGTTTGCAAGGATCACCGGGGCAGAATCTGAAAAAGCCAAAGCAATGCTCGCTGGAAGCCAGGCGAAATTATATGATACGGTAGAAGAAGCCATACATGAGGTAGTTAACCAAGTTTCGTGATAGAGAGATGAGAAAATAGTGGATCAAGAATACGACATATTTGAATTATTGGTCGGCAGGGACGAAGATGAGGATTACAAGAAAAAACCTGTCATAATTCAAGGAATAACTGGGAGCTTTGGTTCCACCCATTCTAGATTAATGACCGCCTATGGCACAAATATTGTGGCTGGTGTCACTCCTGGCAAAGGAGGCCAGACCTTTGAAGGAATTCCTGTATTTGACAATATGGCTGAAGCTGTTAAATCAACAGGAGCAAAAATCTCTGGGATGTTTGTACCTGCACCTTTTTTCCTTAACGCCGCAAAAGATGCCCTAGATAGTGGAATAAAATTATTGGTAGCTGTCCCGGAGCATGTACCTATAAGAGATTCAATAAAAGTTTTAGAGTACGCGAAGACAAAGGGAGCAAAAATGGTGGGACCTAATACGCCTGGCGTAATTGTCCCCCAAGTTATGAAAGTTGGTATCATGCCGGCACAACCCTTTGAGGCAGGTGACACGGTAGTGTTCTCACGCAGCGGCACGTTAATGTATGAGGTCTCGTATAATTTGACCAAGTCAGGATTCGGACAGAGGTTATGTTTTGGAATAGGTGGCGATCCCATAAACGGAACAAATCTAATCGAAGCTTTTAACATGATTAGGAATAAAGATGATGTTCGATCGGTGGTAGTCGTAGGCGAAATCGGCGGTGATGCTGAAGAACTACTTGCAGATTATTTGATCGAAACAAGATTCCCCAAAGCTGTTATAGCGTATATCGCGGGCAGAGCTGCACCAAAAGAAAAGAGAATGGGACACGCTGGCGCGATCGTCTATGGAAACTATGGCTCAGCAGAATCAAAATTTATGAAATTTGAAAAGGCAGGTGTGCCAGTTGCGAAACGACCAGCTGAAGTCCCGAAATTGCTCGCACAGAAACTACATTTACAAGCAGACTAGGTTCTTGTATACAATACTGAATAACAAACCCTACTGAATAACAAACCATAAACAGGCAGACAAGGAAATTCTTTACCGACATTTCTCCATCCAGTAGTAGCTGCTCTCGCCTGTTTCGATGCACCTAGATATGCGAAGAACTAATGCTAAGACCAGCCCGATTAGATTCATAAATACGATCTGGTGGACATGTAGCTAGCTTTTGACAACTCCGGAAAAGCGTTTCTGCGATAGATGTATGACAAGGACGATACATGATGTTATTGAGGAAGAGGAGGTAGTCTATACATACAAGCGTAAGAGGCTCTTCCGTTGTAAAACGTGTGGACGTACGAGTTTCAAAAGAGGATTGAGACCTAGTGCTGAATCCGTTTATTGAAAAGGTGAAGTTTCGGAAATGAGCTATTCAGTCACACACGGTATTGTAAAATTGAAAAACGAATTTATCAAAAATCACGCTACCCGAAGCATTGTCAGAGAGGTAATACCGTTGTCATATTCTACATTAGTACCGATAGATGAACAAACGTTATCGCGTATAAACGATTTTGTGAACTGCAACCCCATCTATGTTGAATCCGAGGATATACATTTATTTGATATACCGTGTAGAGCTTACCTCGGTGATATCAACGATTACTGGTTGGATTCGAAAAAATATGATGCTAATTACCAGCCCTTTTACCCCACGTGGATGCTATCTGCCTACGCTTTAGCATTAGGAGCCAAATTATTAGGCTTCAAAGATATTGTTGATATTGGGTCGGGGGACGGTAGAATTGCATACTGTGGCAAGTTATTAGGGCTTAGGTCGGTCGGGATAGAAATTGATAGCAAACTTACAATCCTCCAGCAGGCAATTTCTGCTTTAGCTGATGTTGAATACGAGATACATCAAGCCGATGCAACGAAATTTGCATACGATTCGCTTCATCTTTCAAGACCTATGTTCTTTATTTCGGGATTGCCGGAATGGGGTGACATGCTTGCTAGCTCTGCAATTCCTCGTATCATGGAAATATCTGAACTAAGAGAATGTTCCGGGTTCAATTTTATGGGAAGCCACATAATGAAGGAATATTCAAGGGATAAGACCGGATGGGGATGGGGTAAAATTATCGAAATGTATCACCTCAAGATAAAAAAATGTATTACTTTACCTACTTGTTGGACTAACGACCAGAAGATTGATACTGCTTATGTGTTCACAACCACTCAATAAATGGTTATGGTGCGGCATACTTTTTTTCTTGGGATATCTGTTATAGGTGTGTAGGTGAGCGCTTGGTCTAAAGGACTTTTGTTCATCATGCGAAGGTACATTATTCATTTGGAAAATCTGAAATATATCTCTAGAGAGGCCAATTGGCTACTCAAGACAGATCGGAGCCTAGTATCCGATATCGGAGTCATTGTACGAGATACTCGTGTTGCAAGCAGACATGTCGAGTTTGATACAAGCGTTCCTGAAAACATCAGTATGGAAGAAGTTCTCCGAAGATTTGCCACAATTTCGCCAATATCTGAATATGAACATTTAGTCGAAAAACGAATGGGAAAGCATGAAGCAATCCTCAAAGGAAGGGATTTATTCAATGATGAAAAGTAATGGGGTGCTCACGAAGCTCTTGAATCTGTCTGGAAAAACGCTCATCATGAGGAAAGGGACCTGCTGAATCGAATCATTTAGTGGCTGCTGCATTCGTTCATGACCAAAAAGGTGAATATAGCATTTGCA
>WJXE01000146.1 GCA_009665115.1 Nitrosopumilales archaeon | reverse complement strand
ATTATAGACAGCGGCGCTATGCACTTGCACTAGCAAATGTAATTGTAGCTGAAGAATTGTCAACACGATGCTCCCCATATTACGATCTCCCTTTAGATCGTTTTATCTTATCATCAAGCGAATGGACAGATATCAGAACTACCTTCGTCCGGTTTAGGTCTGTTGCTCAAATTCCTTCAATTTCAGAGTTCGAAGGTGAAAGTAGAATTCATACACCACTAGATTGCTCCTCCGCTGATACCCCGATCTTCCGCATTTCGAATTGTAATAACTCGATTAGTGGATGGCAAAATTCAAGTTTTTTATCCAGAGAAGTTTCAGAGTGATGACCTACTCGCCCTTTTGAGTGGGATAGTATAATATCTGTAAAGTTGCTTCCGGGTGAACTAATGAACGTCTTTCTCAACATTAACTTATAATTTGGACTATCCAAACTATGGCTCATTTCATCAATTACCTCTTTCATTAGGTAATTTTCTTTCCAACAATAGTTCCAGCTTGAATTATGGTATTTGGCTGAACTTGTCTACCCGGTAGTATAATTACGGAAGCCCCGACAGTACAATTATTACCAACTACTGCTCCAAAGTGGTCGGTTCCAGTATCTACCAAATTATCATCAACTTGATATCTTACGTTTTTTCTATCAAGTAAAACATTGGCTGTTCCTGAATATCCGCCAAACCAAACATTTCTGCCAATTATGCTATCCAGTATTACATTTTGATGCGCAATTCTGTCATGACCTTCAAAATATGTCTTTGCAACTTCACAATTAAATCCAATTCTTGTATTGATACCCATCATAGATTTTCTTATAAGGGAACTCATACCAATGAAACTGCCACTTCCAATATAGAGAGGACCTACAATTTTGCAAAAATCATCTATTATGACGTCATCTTCTATTATGCATGGTCCATTAATAATGCTTGATTTGGCTACTGTTGCCATCGGGGATATTACAGTATGTGTTATTTCATTGTGTAAAACATCCTGAACTGCTTTCAGAAAGTCCCAGGGATAAGTAAGGACGTCAACAACAAGATCGTTGTTACTATCATTATTGTGATTAGCACTATCGTTATTGTGATTAGCATTATGAGACAAACAAGAATAAGAAGAATTGTGGATTAGTGAGTTTATAGGTATTTCAAAATTGCTATGTTGGCCTTGAACCGATGTAGCAAGATGATAATTAAGAGGAGCAGGTGCACTTATGGTGCTGGCATATTTTTCAAATCCACGGTTATCATCACAAAATTCATTTAGATTAATCGTTGGAAAATAATCTTGAATTAATCTGGAAGCATCCGAAAATTCATCAGGCAAACAAATTGTATCAACACTCATAAACTTTTGAGCCATCATTATGTTTCTAACAATCAGAGGATATCCAAATAGCTTAAGTGACGATGCAGGACATTCTTTGCTCTCTATAAGTGGATATAGATGATGTGGTGCATTTCTAAAGGTTAATTTCAATTTCTTGTATTCTCTAATCTTTCCCTTTCTTTTTCTTAATTTAGATTAGAATTTCTATTAATATATGGAATAATATTTCCTGCTGATCTTGTTCTCTTACGCAAAAACTGTACATAAGAAGTGGATTTACTTCAATATTTGACAACTGGGGACAACATTGCGAACACATAGAAGTTTGAATTTACTTGAAAAGAACACTAAAACATACGACTTATTGCATGAAATATGCTCCTACCAATAACAATCCCAAACGGAATAAAGCTATCACTCATACTAGAAACCTACTTGTACAACAGTAAGGACTTTGACTAAACTAACTTATTATATACACTTTGCAATAAAAATATTATAGATATTGGTATTCCTTAGCTGACATATGAGTTATGTGCTCAGCTTGCTATTGAATTGAAAATTTGTTAAAATGTAAGATTTGCTGATAAGCAACTAGTCTTTATTTATTTGAGGTTTTATTTATGCAAAAAATGTGTTATGCTTCATCTTCGGTGCCTAATTCTGTTGATAAAAAATCGTCGTAAACTTCCGATTCTGTCTTATCTCTTTTGGCATCAGAGGGCGATTTAGCTTTTTTCTTGGGGTTCCCGCTGTTCACCAAAAGTGTATCAGTAAAGAAGAAACGGCGAGCATAATATAGTATTAGGTACGCTTCTCTAACAATGTTACAACATCTGCAAAAACACCTGCTGTGGGAGTAACATGATATTTAGACAATTGTACTATAAAACACAAACAGCCATCGAGGGCAACATGTATCACTTTTCTTAGAGATGTAAATTAGAGGTTCTCGTTCACATATAATCCCTTTTTACGCGACTATATCTGATTTCAGGAATCAATTGTTGTATGGGAGGATTTTGTACTGCGATTTAGCTGATTAATTTTCCCTTGTTGTGTAGAGATTCGTTACTAATTGAAAAGCACATGTTTATTCAAATCTATAATGTTTCATCATTTTTTATGCTAAAAGCAGCATAGATTCTATCGATAGATATTTCTGCCCCTGACTGCAATGGAAGGAAGGAAGGAAGGAATGCTGTCGAGATGGAGGGTCTTTGGACTGAAGCAGAATCCATGGACTGCAACTCACCTTAGGATTGCAATTAGGCAGACAAGGAGAGGAACCGGCTAAGGACAAGAAAATCCAAGGATTGACATTGGATTTAGACGTGTTCACGTTGGACTTTGGTCAGTCCGCGTTTTTTTGTGCACACTTGCAGCATTCTAGATTATCGGTTTGTCGAAGTGTTTATCAAAATCCCACCTTTTTCATTTTCGAACCACAACCGGGACAGCAATTTCCTTATGTTGTGTCCCGCAGCTTATACAATAATACTTCAATGATGAACTATTATTACTGCTAAACATCGGAGACATTGAGCCGAATATTCCTGTTGCTCCAGCACTACTCATTCTTCTCAGCATTATCCTCCTCATATACATATTTAGCAAAATGAATACTCCAAATATTGCAGCTAGAGAGACTGGGAATGGCAATAGTAGAGAAATGGCCAAGCTTATACCAAACGATATTCCAATCCATAGTAGTTGGTTGAGGATGAACTGCTTGTTATTATTGATACTCAATTTTCTTTGCCAGGACATAGTTCGTATATATTGTAATTAAATCTAGTGGTTATTTCTTACTTAGTTGATAGCACTACGGTTACTGTCTAGTACCATCGACGTTGCCAGACGAAATTAGTTCGCAAGTGATATAGCTTTTGATAGTTTAAATGTTATTGGTTAAGGCTCGTCGTTCCTCGCACCATTATTGTTCGAGCAACATAAGTATGATTCTATACCAACCTTGCCTTTATGAGGACATAATCGATAATTCCTTCTTGATACGCTACTTTCAATTTCAATGCTGATTTATAAACAATTTTTTCAAATAAGTCATAAGAGAAATTAAGAAAATAAGATGATAATAGTGATGAGCTCCCGTCTTTCAACATTATGTTTTTTATCATCCTTCTATTTTGTAGATAGTAATTTGCCAGGGGCTCGTAAACATGAGACCCTATCCAGTGAATATCAATAATTTCAAATCCTACTTTATTGATCATCGATTCTATATTTTTCAATTCATAATGTTCTGATGCCCACATTAATGAAAGGATTCCAAGGTTCATGACCTCCTGTATGGTTGGTGTTAATAGTGAATAGTAGCTAGATACTTTCATAACAGGTATGGCAATAACAAGTAGGCCACGATATTCTAAAATTCTCCTTGATTCTTGGATAAATTGCACCAATGGTTTAAAATGTTGCGCAGATTCTAAAGCAATTATTCTATCCATGCATTTATCTCTAAATGGTAAGATTTTGGCCGTAGCATTCACTAGCGATATAATCTCGATAGTATTAGTAAAGGCATTGTCAAGAGATGATGAGAGTAGTGATTGTTGAGATATTTTAGAATTTACAATATTGTTATTACTTCCCTGCCTCATCAACTCTGAAGTGACTTTCTGTTGCAGAAAATTGATATTTACACAGATTATATTTAACGAAGTATGAACTGATTTCCAAAGTATTGCTGGTTCTGAGAATCCGCTTCCTATGTCTGCCAAATTCTTCGCCACGTCCAATTCAGCAACCTTTCCAACTAATCTGCATAATTCATTTTGTGCTTCCGTAAGATTTTGGGTGTTATCAGTCCAGTAGCCAAAGTTTAACATATTATTACCAGTTGCACGAAGAAAATATGGTGCCAAAAAATTATAATAATTGATTATATCCCAATCATTTCGTCTCAAAAACCAGAGTGTAGTTTGAAGGAGTTTTTTTAGTTCTATCGACAATGTATATTCACAGTTCTAATTGGTCAAATATATACGATATAATGATCTTATTACTGTACCCTATTTTGGGTGCGTTTCATTCCTAAATCCTTCTTCTCCTTCTCCCTTTCCGAACGATCTCAGAAGAAATCCACTGAATATCAAGACTCCGACAAGAGCAATTGCGACAATCGTTTTTCCTATAGGTACATTGAGTGATAATGCAGTAACTAAGGAAATTGCCGCTCCTACTATGCTTAATGGTAACCATTTTTTAATAACAATAGATGATCTAACCAAATTCCGAACCTAACTATGATAATTAATGGTTGATATTAATGGTTTATAGTTATCTGAAGCTGGTGCCTACAAAAGATTATTTAAAAATCCTAGGCTAGCAGATAAGAGTCTTGAAGCCTGGTCTATGGCAGATTCAATTAAAACGTATAAAAATAACGAAAGGAGCCGCTTTAGATCAGATCCTCTTAGATCATGATTATTCAGGAGGACCTTTATTTAATCCTCAAGTGCAAATCTTGAATCTAAGTAATGGGCGGTTCGTAGAAAGAAGGAAGGATAAGCAAATGACACAACTAAAGAGGATAGATCGTCGGAATATTCAATCAATAGTTCTTGCCAAATTTATATGCGGGCGAATTGCCGCAAATTCTGCTCCAGTGAGAGGAACGAGATGTGGAGGATTAAGGGGTTTCTGACTGAAGTCAAATGCATTTAGGAGATTATTTGCATGAAGGTCTCTATCAGTTAATGGCGGTAAGCTAAAGCGCCATTCTATGAATTTTAGTGTAGACTCAAATTGATATTGCGTATGATCAATGTATCCTTGTTTTGCGTATGGTGAGAGT